>NZ_JASKYR010000652.1:0-4702 GCF_041028215.1 Streptomyces flavofungini | reverse complement strand
GTCCAGGCCGGGCGTGCGCCTGGAAGCGGTGGGCCGGGTGCACCGGCGTGGCGTCTCCCGGCGCGGCTGTCCTCGGCGAACCAGCCGCCGTGTGAGTGCAGTTGAAACGTCCTGCCGTCCCCCGCTGGCCGTGGCACCGCCGCGCTTCCCCGGGCTCGCCCGGGTTCCCGTCAACCCGTCCGCCCGCCCTTTTCCGATCCCCCCTGATCGCCCTTGTCCCAGCTCGTTCGAGACCCCGCGCAGTCGCCCGCGGCACCCGCCGTCAGGCACACTGGAGTCACTAAGTGACACGCAGATCGAGGCCATCGAGGCCGGGGAGTACCCGGCCTCCGGTTCGCGGTCGCGGACGAAGAGCAGCACAGTGTAAGTCGGAGGACTTTTGCAGTGGAGTTCGTGGCCCGACAAAGCGAGCGACACGCCATCGACCAATTGCTGGCCGCGGCCGCGGCCGGTCGTGGCGGGGCTCTGGTCGTCTCCGGCGAGGCGGGGATCGGCAAGTCCGCGCTGATCGACACGGCGGTGCGGTCACTCGAAGGTCATACGGTGCTGCGCACCGACGGCGCCGAGTTCGAGCAGGATCTGCTGTACGCGGCCCTGTACCAGTTGTGCGCCCCCCTCCTGGACCGGCGCGCCAAGCTCCCCCCGGTCCAGCGCGAGGCTCTGGAGGCGGTGTTCGGGCTCGGTCCGCAGACGTCACCGGCGCCTCTGACGGTGGGCCTTGCCGTGCTGGGGCTGCTGCACGAGGGTGCGCGGAAGCAGCCGGTGTGCTGTGTGATCGACGACGCCCAGTGGATCGACGACGCCTCCCGGCAGGTGCTGGTCTTCGTGGCCCGGCGGATCGAGGCCGAGCGGGTCGCGATGATGTTCGTCGCCCGTGACCCCGCATCGGCCCCCGGCCTCGCCGCACTGCCGCGACTGGCCCTGACGGGACTGCCCGAGGAAGACGCGCGCCGACTGCTCCGTACCGTGGTGCGCTCCGGGCTCGACACCGAACTCGTCGAACGCATCCTGGCCGAGGCCGCGGGCAACCCGCTGGCGCTGCTGGAGTTCGCCCACGACGACGGGCCCTTCGGCATCCCGCACGTGCGCCCGTCCCTGCCCCACGTCGGGACCGTCCTGAAGTCGCAGTTCGTGCACCGCTTCGAGCAGTTGCCCTCCGATGCCCGGCCTCTGGTGGTCCTGGCCGCGGCGGAGCCGGTGGGGGACCTGGCCCTGCTGCGCCGGGCGGCCGAGCTGCTGCACATGGACCCCGGGGCCCTGTCCGTGGCCGAGGACGCGGGACTGCTCAGCCTCGGCCCCCGGCTCACCTTCCGCCACCCCCTGGTGCGCTCGGCGCTGTACTCCGCCGCCACCCCGGGCCTGCGCCGCCGCGTGCACGGTGCGCTCGCCGAGGCGACCGACCCGGCCACCGACGCCGACCGGCGGGCCTGGCACCGCGCCCACGCCGCCGTCGACGCCGACGAGGAGGTGGCCGCCGAGCTGGAGCGCTCCTCGCAGCGGGCACGCGTACGCGGCGGCTTCTCCGCCGCTGCCGCCTTCATGGAACGGGCCGCGCAACTGACCCCCGACGCCGAACGCCAGGCCGTGCGGCTGATCGCGGCGGCACGGCTGCGCCTGCAAGCCGGTTCGCCCGCGGCCGCCCGCGCCCTCATCGCCAGGGCCGAACCCCGGCTGAAGGACGACCGGCGCACGCAGGCACGCCTGTTGCGGGCCCGGATCGAATTCCAGCTCGGTCACACCCCGCGGGCGACCGCCGCTCTCATAGACATCGCCACCCAACTGCCCGATGAGCAGGCCGCGGAGGTGTATCTGGAGGCGTTCGCTTCGGTCATGTTCAACGACAACCGGCCCGGCCTCCTCACCAAACTCGGCGCCGCCATCCAGGGCCGGGGCAGGCCGCAGGAGGCGTCTCCCGTCGATCTGTTGCTGCACGCGCTCCTCGAACAGATCAGACTGCCGGTGGAGCAGGCGGTCCCTGCGATGCTTGAGGCCGTCACCGCCTGCCGCGCCGCCGCCCCCGAGGCTGCCGGCCCCTGGCGGATGAACCTGGTCTGCCAGCTCGTCATCGACCTGCGCGACGACGCGGTGTTCCGTGAGGTGACCGACCAGCAGGTGGAGGCCGCCCGCGACCAGGGCTCACTGGCCACACTGCCGCAGGCGCTGCGTTACCAGGCGCTCTCCCGGATCGCGGGAGGAAGTCTGAGCGACGCGGCAGGCATCCTCGCCGAAGCCCAGGCGCTCGACGAGGCCGCGGGCACCATGCGGGTGGTGAGCGTCGATCTCATCCTCGCCGCGTTCCGGGGCGACGCCTACCACTTCCGGGAACTCAGGAAGCCGATGGGCGTGGACGGGCGCCCCAACGAAACCGTGGGCGAGCAGTACGCACGGGCGGTCCTGCACAACGGCCTCGGCAACTACGAGGCCGCGCTCCAGGCGGCCCAGGCCTCCGAGCGGCGCCACCAGGCCGGTTCGTACATCCTGTGGGCCGTCTACCCCGAACTCGTCGAGGCCGCCGTGCGCGCCGACCGCCCGCACGAGGCGCTCCACGCGGTGAACCTGCTGGAGAGGCTGGCCAGGGCCCACCCCGCCCCGTGGGCGACGGCCCAGTGGTTGCAGGCCCGAGCCCTCATGGGCCAGGACGCGGACTGCGACCGGCTGTACCGGGAGGCCATCGAGCACTACGCCAGGACCGGCGTCCACATCCACCACGCCCGGACCCGGCTCACCTACGGCGAGTGGCTGGACGGCGAGGGCCGCACCGAGGACGCGCGCGCCGAGCTCCAGGCCGCGCACGAGATGCTCTCCTCGATGGGCGCCAAAGCCTTCGCCGAGCGGGCGGCCAGAAGGCTGCGGGCCGCCGGAGAGAGGCCGCGCACCCAGGACGCGGACGAGGATCCGCTCAGCGTCCTGACCGCGCGAGAGCGGCTCATCGTCGGCAAGGTGGCCGCGGGCGCGTCCTCCAGGGAGGTGGCGACGGCGCTGTTCCTCAGCCCGCGCACCATCGACACCCACCTGCACAACGCCTACCGCAAGCTGGGCATCTCCTCGCGCCAGCAACTTCGGAAACTGTCCGGCTGACCGGCTCCATTAGACCTACTGTGCTAGGCCAAAATCTGATCAGAAGGAACCTGACGCAGGAAGTTGCTGCCGCCGATTCAACGGACCTCAAGGCTGCCGCGCTTCACGGCCTGCATGTCGCCGACCACTTCCGTCACCATGCGGATCGACGCCGCGTCCAGCACATTGCCGAACTCGATCACCCGGACCCGCCCGTCGAGGCGCTCCTTGAGCTCGGGCACCTCGCTGGGGATCACCACCAGGTCCACCCCCTCCAGGTCCTCGTCCTCGGCGCCGTGCAGGACCTTGATGTTCTTGATGCCCGACTGGGTGAGGGAGTCCCGCACGCTGACCGCCTGCTCGTCGGTGCGGTACCAGATGCCGACCGTGCGCTTCTTCGGCACGGAGGCGATCTGCACCAGGGTCTGCACGTGCGGCGCGACGACGATGGCGACCACCTCGGTCCGGGGGCGGCGGAACAGGCCGCGGACCTCGGCCAGGTGGAAGAACGTGGTGAGGACGAGGTCGGCCTGCTCCTGCTCCGGGTCGAACGTGCCGAGCACCAGCGGCCTGACCTTCAGGCCGAGGTGCTCGCCGAGTTCGTTCGCGAAGTACTTGGCCCGGTCGACGTTGCATTCGATGAAGGAGACCTTCAGGACGTCCTCCTCGGCGCGCATCGCGAGACCCGCCACCAGCGGCTGGATCTCGGCCGCGGTCAGGCCGAGGGCGACGCACTCCCTGATGGCCTGCTGGAGGATGCCCACCGCCTGGTCGCGGGCCGGTGACGTCTCCCGCGCGGGCCCCGGGCCCACCACCCGGGTGCCGCCGCGGCCGTGGCTCTCCACCAGGCCGAGCTCGGCGAGCTGGGCATAGGCGCGCGCGACCGTGTTGCGGTTGATGTGCAGATTGTCGCCCAGCAGGCGTGCGCTGGGGAGCGACTGCCCCGGCGCGAGGTCACCGGACTCGATCATGAAGGACAGCTGGGTGACGATCTGCCGGAAGATGGGCACGTCGGAGTGACGGCTCACCTGAAGGTTGTCCACCAAGACTCGGCTCTCCCTCTTCTCGACGCTGCCCTCCCCGGATACGCCGGTGAGACCGTGTGAGGGCTCCACGCGGGCGTGAGCAGCATCGTCCTATGCTATTCAGCCCCGACGACTAGGACAAACAGCCGAACCTCATATGAACCGCATGGCTCCTCAGCCGTCCCGGTGCCCGGGCAGACGCAGGTGACGCGTGAACCAGCCGACGATCCGGCGGTGCGCGTCGATGGCGTGCTCCCGGCGTGTCATGCCGTGTCCGGCGCCCTTGTAGACGACCAGTTCGCTCTCGCATCCGGCGGAGGCCAGGCCCTGGTGGAACTCCTGGGCCTGGCTCACCGGGCAGGCCAGGTCCTGGTCGCCGTGGAGCAGCAGCGTCGGCGTGCGGCAGCCGCGGACGTACATGACCGGTGACCGCTTCGGATACGGGCCCTCGGGGTCGTACGGATCGCCGTCCAGGAAGATCTCGTCGAACCGGCCCACATTGGACGTGTTGTGGTAGCTCAGCCAGTTCATCAGCCCGGCGACGGGCACCGAGGCGGCGAACACCTCGCTGCGCGCGGCCGCCCATGCGGCCAGGAAGCCCCCGTAGGACCCCCCGATGA
>NZ_JASKYR010000651.1:0-4747 GCF_041028215.1 Streptomyces flavofungini | reverse complement strand
CGGAGGGACCGGTCGGGCCATGGTGCAGCGGACGACGGGCGGGCCCGGGGTGGGACGCGGCGGACGCGGCGGACGCGGCGGCGGGCATGCGGACGCCGTTCAGGTCGACCGAGCCGCTGTCCCGGCCGGACGCCTCGTGCGGTCCCGGCACATGGGCCGCCTGCGGCTGGCCCTGCGCGGCACCGTGCGCCGCAGGCTGCGCCTCGCTCCAGGCTCCCTGGGAGCCCGGCATGAAGAGCAGGTCGTCGTCATCGGCGGAAGAAGCGGCGGGGCCGGCCGGGGCCGTGAACGGATACGCACCCGGTGCGGGAACGCCCGGCTGCTGCGCCCCCATGCCCTGCACGGGCCCGGAAGGAACACCGTTGCCTGCGCCCTCCGGCAGTCCCTCGCCCGGGACCTGGCCGGTGTCGGTCATGCGTAACCCCTCGCCCATCGGTTAGTGCTTCTTCGACCGCCCCGCCGTCTTCGGCCGGGGAGGTCCCATCGCCCGGAGCGGCGCACCACCCGCCCGTCATCCTCAACGAGCGTGTGCGCCGAGCGGCACGAACCGCTCACCGGACAAGAGGTATTGTCCCGGTCGGTCCGCCGCCGTGGCAGCGTGATCGGCCACGGTCCGCTGTGGACTGCGCCACGTTGCGCGCCCTCCGGTGCTCCGCCGTACCACACGCACCCCCCAGTACGGGTGGATTTTCCGGACCCCGATCAGTGGATCGCCGGACACCCGAGTGCGGTACAACGATCGGCCAGCCTACCCCGCGCCGCCTCGCGGCAGGCTCACGGGGAACGGTCCAGGAGACGCCCCGAGAGCAGGAACGCAACCGTCCGCTTCTCCTCCCGCCAGGCCCGCGTGTCCAGTTCCACGGACTGGAGCAGGGCGCACTCCACGGCGTACCCGTGTTCGCTCAGGTCCCTGCCGATGAGTTCGGCGGCGTCGCGGGTCGCGGCGTGGGTGACGATGCGCTCCGGGCGGCGGTCGGCGACCGCGGAGACGACCGCCGGTCCCCCGCCGCCCACCCGCACGACATCGGGTTCGGGCAGGTCCTCAAGGACGTGCGGGGCGACACCGTGCACGGTCTGGGCCTGGACGCCGAAGCGGCGCACGGCCGCGGTGGTGCGGCCGAGGGCGTCGGCGTCCCGGTCGACGGCGATCACGGCGGCGCCGAAGCGGGCCGCCTCGGCGGTGAAGGCCCCGCTGCCGCAGCCGATGTCCCAGACGAGGTCCCCCACGCGCGGTCCGGTGCGGGCGAGTTGCGCGGCCCGCAGCCGGTCGTTCTCGCCCTCGCCGAGCCAGATGTCGCCGCCGTACTCGGCGGCGGGCAGCGCCCAGCCGCGCGGCGCGGCGGCCGGTTCGCGCCCGGCGATCCAGCCGGTGTCGGACGAGGCGGCGGCACCGCCGATGACGATGACGACGTTGGGGTCGCGCCAGGCGTGGTCGGCGGCCTTGTCGGAGGTGACCACCGAGACCCGCTCGCGGTCGGTGCCGAGCTCCTCGCAGATCACGAAGGTGCGGTGGACGCCTTCGAGCAGCAGGCCGAGTTCGGCGGGGCCCGCGCCCGGCGAGGTGAGGACGGCGACCTTGGCGTGGGCGCGGCAGACGTTCACGGCGCGGCGCAGGGTGCGGCGGTGGGCGACGACGACCTCGGCGTCGTCCCAGGGCATGCCCGCGCGGGCGAAGGCCTGGGCGACGGAGGAGACGGCGGGCACGACCTCGACCTCCAGGCCGAATTCGGGGGCGCGCAGGGTGCGTACGACACCGAAGAAGCCGGGGTCGCCGTCGGCGAGGACCACGGCGGTGCCGCGGTGGGCGGCGATGCGGCGGGCGGCGAGGCCCACGCTGCCGAGGCGGATCCGCTCCGCGCGGGCGGGGACCTCGTCCAGCGCCAGGTGGTGGGCGGCGCCCGCCACGAGCGTGGCGGCGCTGAGCGCGGAGCGTGCCGCGGCGGTCAGCGGCGTACCGTCCCAGCCGATCACCGTGACCCGGTCGGCCATCGTCGTTTCGTCTCCTGGGTTCTCGCGGGTCGGGTGTGCGGGGCGGTGGTGGTGCGGGGCGCGCCCTCGGGGGCGGCAGGCAGCGAGCGTACCCGCTGGACAGGGTGTGCGCCCGGGTGGCGCGGCCGCTCGCGCGCGCCGGAAGGAGGCGGGCTCAGTTCCAGTCGGAGAAGGCGGAGAAGCCGCTCTCGGCGAGGCTCTCGGAGACGCCTTCGAGGTCTTCGGGGAGCAGGCTCCAGACGATGAGGTCGGTGCGCGCGTCGAGCCAGCCGCCGAAGGGGTCGCCGCCGTTTCTGACGCGCGCTATCCAGGCGCCGCGCAGGACGCCCTCGCTGATGCAGCCGATCTTCTGGGCGACCTGCTGCGCGGCGGTGTTGTCGGCGGCGGTGCGCAGTTCGATGCGTTCGAACGCCTGGTCGTGGAAGAGCCACTGCGCGGTGGCGAGCGCGGCCTCGGAGGCGTAGCCCTCGCCGCGGGCCCAGGGGGCCACCACGTAGTTCAGCTCGGTGGAGCGCACCCGCCAGTCGGTGGCACGGAGTTGGATGATGCCCACAAGGCGCTGGGTGAGGAACTCGGTGACGGCGAGGACGATGCCGCGGCCCTCGGTGCGCTCGGCGGGGGCCAGGCCGGTGATCCAGGTGCGCGCGTGGTCCTCGGTGTAGGGCTCGGGGACGGACGTCCAGGCCGTGACGAGTTCGTCGTTCATCATCTCCGCGTACGCGGGGACGTCCGCCTCTTCGAGGGGGCGCAGCACCAGCCGCTCCGTGCTGATGGAGATGTCGGGGAAGACCGATGAGCCTGCCGCACCCGAGGAGGCTGTTGTCATGCGCCGCTCCATACCGTCATAGACCTCGTGCACCTTCGCCTTCAGGCCTTCCGAAGTGCCCAGCATGCAGCATGCACGGGCCCAGACGCACCACGGGGTCCTCTCCCGGCGAGGGAGGGGACCCCGTGAACGAGGCGGGGCCGAGCCGTGGACGAGTTGCCGGCGTCCCGCGCGCGGGACGCCGTCCGGCCGGTGCTCAGCGGGCGGCGACGGGCAGGACGGAGCCCTTGTACCTGTCCTCGATGAACTTCTTCACCTCGGGCGACGTGAGCAGCTTCGCCAGCTTCGCGATCCGCGGGTCGTCCTCCTCGCCCTTCTTGGCGGCGAGGACGTTGTTGTAGGGATTGCCCTTCGGGGACTCCAGGAGGATGGCGTCCTTCTTGGGGCTGAGCCCGGCGTCCAGCGCGTAGTTGTTGTTGATGACCGCCGCGTCGAGGTCGTCGAGCGAGCGCGGGAGCTGCGCGGGGTCGAGCGGCTTGATGTCCAGCTTCTTCGGGTTGGCGGTGATGTCGGCGGGCGTGGCGGTGCCGCCGACGCCCTTCTTGAGCCCGATCACGCCCCGGGAGGCGAGGAGCTGGAGCGCGCGGCCCTCGTTGGTCGTGTCGTTGGGCACGGCCACGGTCGCGCCGGTGCGGAGTCCGCGCACGTCCTTGGTCTTGTGCGCGTACACGCCCATCGGGGGCAGGTACACCTCGGTCACCGGGACCAGGTCCGTCTTCTTGGACGTGTTGAAGTCCTTGAGGTACGGGGTGTGCTGGTACAGGTTGGCGTCGAGGGAACCCTCCTGGAGCGCGGTGTTCGGCGTGACGTAGTCCGTGAACTCCTTGATCTCCAGGTCCAGGCCCGCCTTCTTGGCGAGGTGGTCCTTGACGTACGTGAGGACTTCGCCCGCCGGGGTCGGGGTGGCCCCGACGACGAGCGTGCCGCCGCCGGAGCCCTTCGGTCCGCCGTCCGTGCCCGCGCCGCACGCAGTGAGTCCCAGCGTGAGGGCGAGGGACCCGGCCGCGGCAGCGATGAGGGACGTACGCATGATCAGAACGCCGCGACGACGGCGCCGTCGTACTTGTCCTCGATGAACTTCTTGACCTCGGGCGAGGTGAGGAGCTTGGCGAGCTTCTTCACGCGCGGGTCGTTCTCGTCGCCCTTCTTCACGGCGAGGAAGTTGCCGTAGGGGTTGCCCTTGGCCTTCTCGGCGACGAGGGCGTCCTTGGCGGGGCTGAGCGCGGGCTTGGCCTCCAGGGCGTAGTTGCCGTTGATCACCGCGGCGTCGACGTCGGCCAGGCTGCGCGGCAGCGTGGGCGCCTCCAGTTCCTTGAACTTCAGGTTCTTGGGGTTCTTGGCGATGTCCTTGGGGGTCGCCTCGTAGCCGACGCCCTTCTTCAGCTCGATGATGCCGTTGTCCGCGAGGAGCTTGAGGGCGCGCGCCTCGTTGGTGGTGTCGTTGGGCACCGCGACGGTGGAGCCGTTCTTCAGGTCGCCGAGCTTCTTGAGGCTCTTGGAGTAGACGCCGAGCGGCTCCAGGTGAACCGTGGCCCCCTTGACGGGCACGATGTCCGTGCCGTTCTTCTTGTTGAAGTCGTCGAGGTAGGGCTTGTGCTGGAAGTAGTTGGCGAAGACCTCGCCCTGCTGCACGGCGGTGTTCGGCGTGACGTAGTCCGTGAACTCCTTGACCTCCAGGTCCAGGCCCGCCTTCTTGGCGAGGTTCTGCTGGACGTAGGTCAGGATCGCGCCCTGCGGCGTCGGCGTCGCGGCGACGATGAGCTTGCCGTCCTTGTCGGCGGCGGAGTCCTCGGAGCCGCAGGCGGAGAGCCCGAGGGTGAGGGCTCCGGCGGCGAGGACAGCGGTGGTGATCTTGGCGGTGTTACGCACGAAAAGTGCCTTTCTCCATGGGTGGTGCGGCCCCGCGCGGGTGGGCGGGGAAGATTGCGGGCG
>NZ_JASKYR010000650.1:0-4010 GCF_041028215.1 Streptomyces flavofungini | reverse complement strand
TCGCGATCTATCGCGAGTGGGTACGCTGCTGGCGTGGACCTCGAAAAGCGCCCCTCCCAGCCCGCCTCCGCCGCGCCCGGACCGTCCGGACCGGTCGGCTCGCTCCGTGCCTCCGACGCCGACCGGGACCGCACCGCCGACATCCTCCGCGAAGCCCTGGCCGAGGGCCGGCTCACCGCGGAGGAGCACTCCGAGCGTATCGACGGGGTCTATCGCGCCAAGACCATGGCCGAGCTGGAGCCGCTGGTCAGTGACCTGCCCGCGGCGCACGGCCGGCCCCGGGCCGCGCACACGCCCGACCCCGCGCCGTCCAGACCGTCACCGGGCGCCGTCCCGCCGGTCGCCGACGAGAACCTGGTGGCGGTGCTCAGCGGCAGCGTCCGCAAGGGCCGCTGGCGCGTCGCCCGCCGCACGCACGCGTACGCCATCTTCGGCAGCGTCGAGATCGACCTGAGCGAGGCGATATTCGAGCAGCGCCAGGTGGTGATCAAGGCGGTGGCCGTCTTCGGCTCGGTCGACGTCCGCGTCCCGGAGAACGTCTCGCTGCGCGGCAGCGGCACGGGCGTCCTCGGCAGCTTCGAGGTCGACACCCTCGACTCGCCCGACCAGGACGCCCCCGTCGTCTTCGTGGACGGCACGGCGATCTTCGGCAGCATCGAGGCGCGCCCGAAGCGGGGTCGGTTCGTGCGTGATCTGCACCGGCAGCTTCGCAAACACCTGGGCCACTGACGTCACACGCGTCGTGCACGGAGGGGGCGCGTTCGCGTCGATCGGAACTCAGTGCATAGGCGCGTACACAGCGGGTAGAGCTGCTGCATCGTCTCTCGCTCGCGAAGCCGTCGTCAGGAGTAGGCCGTGCTGCAACCGTCGCATCAGTCCTCGCAGGTCGCCGCAGTTCCGGCTCAGCGAGGTCCAGTGCGGGACCGCAATGATGACGCTCCATGGCATACGGAGGCGGTGTGCCGACGTGACGAGGCCGGACTCTTCTTCGCGCCGTCCAAGGAGCCGACCGCGGCGAGGCTCTCCCGCGAGGAGGCGGCCAAGCGTGTCTGCGCCCGCTGTCCCGTGATGGTCGAGTGCCGCGAGCACGCCCTGCTCCAGCCCGAGCCGTACGGCGTCTGGGGCGGCCTCACCGCCGCCGAGCGCCGCGTGGTCCTGGCCCGGCGGCGCCGGCGTGACATGGAGCTGAAGAAGGCGGCGCACTCGATAGCGGCCGCCGGTTAGACCTCACGACGATGGGGGCGTCCCCCGCACGGGACGCCCCCATCGTCGTACGCGCGCACCGCCGCCGGACGCGGCGCTCGGCGCGGTCGGGCTGCTTGACGCTGTCGGACTACTTGGCGCGGTCGAAGTCGATGGCGCTGTAGGCGCGCAGCTTCGAGAGCCGGTGATCGGAGTCGATCTTGCGGATCGTGCCCGACTTGGAGCGCATGACCAGCGAGGACGTCGAGGCGGTGGCCGCGCGGTAGCGGACGCCCTGGAGCAGCTCGCCGTCGGTGATGCCGGTCGCCACGAAGAAGACGTTGTCGCCCTGGACCAGGTCGTCCGTGGAGAGGGTGCGGTCCAGATCGTGGCCCGCGTCGATGGCGCGCTGGCGCTCCTCGTCGTCCTTGGGCCACAGCTTGCCCTGGATGGTGCCGCCCAGGCACTTGATCGCACAGGCCGAGATGATGCCCTCGGGGGTGCCGCCGATGCCCATCAGCAGGTCGACGCCGGTGCCCTCGCGCACGGCCATGACCGAGCCCGCGACGTCGCCGTCCGAGATGAACTTGATGCGGGCGCCGGTCTCGCGGATCTCCTTGACGATGCCCTCGTGCCGGGGGCGGTCCAGGATCATCACCGTGACGTCCTCGGGCGAGGAGTTCTTGGCCTTGGCGACCCGGCGGATGTTGACCGACGCGGGGGCGTTGATGTCCACGTAGTCGGCGGCCTCGGGGCCGGTGACCAGCTTGTCCATGTAGAACACGGCGGACGGGTCGAACATCGCGCCCCGGTCGGCGGCGGCCAGCACGGCGATGGCGTTGGGCATGCCCTTCGCGCAGAGGGTCGTGCCGTCGATCGGGTCGACGGCGATGTCGACCTCGGCGCCGGTGCTGTCGCCGATGCGCTCCCCGTTGAAGAGCATCGGGGCCTCGTCCTTCTCGCCCTCGCCGATGACGACGACGCCGTTCATCGAGACGGTGTGGACGAGGGTCCGCATGGCCCTGACGGCGGCGCCGTCCGCGCCGTTCTTGTCCCCGCGGCCGACCCAGCGTCCTGCGGCCATGGCGGCGGCCTCGGTGACCCGGACGAGCTCCAGGGCGAGGTTGCGGTCGGGAGCCTCGGGAGAGACCTCTAGCTCGGACGGGAGATGATGCTCGGTCATCGGAGAGCACCTTTCTGCTGATACAAAAAAGTGGCGCGCCCGTAGGGCGTCCTTGGAAGGGCGGTGGTGAGTACGGGAGGGCGGCCGGATGAGGGTGTGCTCGTGACTCTATCCGCAGGCCGACAAAATGAGCAGTGCACCCCACGCATGAGCGGAGCCGGTGGGGGTGCCGCACCGGCCGGGGACGCCGATGGCGACACCGGGGGACGAATCGCATTCCGGGCCTGAGACCATGGGACGCGTGGCAGGCAGACAAGGCACCCAGACCGTCAAGAACATGCTGTGGTCGTTGGTGGTGATCGCCCTGGTGGCAGGCGTGATCTACATCTTCGTCCCGCACGACGAGTCCAAGACCCCGGTCAAGCGCGTCGACTACCGGGTGGAGCTCCTGACGGCCCGGCGCGCGGCGGCCTATCCCGTGGCGGCACCCGAGGGCCTGTCCAGGAGCTGGAAGCCGACATCGGTGCGGTTCAACGGCGCCGAGCACGACAGCTGGCACCTCGGCTTCCTCGACCCGGACGGCGAGTACGTGGCCGTCAAGCAGTCCACCGACGAGCCGGGCAAGTTCATCCCGCAGGCCACGCAGGACGCGCGGAAGACCGCCGCCACGGAGAAGATCGACGGCCGCACCTGGCAGCGCTACCGGGGCCCGACGTACGACGCCCTGGTGAGCACGGAGAAGGGCGCCACGACGGTGGTCGCGGGCACGGCGTCGTTCGGGCAGCTCACGAAGATGGCGGAGTCGCTGAAGACGGCGTGAGGCGGCCGAGGGCGTCGTGAGGCGGCTGAGGACGGCGTGAGGCCTTGAGGACGGCATGAGGGCGGCGCGGCCCCTCGGAACGCCCGCGTACGCGCGAAGGGCCCCCGGCGGTGTGCCGGAGGCCCTTCGCTGTCACTGGCGGGAGCGGGGTCGCTCAGACCGTGGTGACGACGTCCTCGTAGGAGAGGCGGGGGGAGCGCGGGAACCAGGCGTCCTCGCCGGGCTTGCCGATGTTGATGACCATCAGCGGGGTGTGGTCGCCGTCCAGGAACTCCTTCTGGAGGCCGGCCGGGTCGTAACCGGTCATCGGGCCCGCGGCGAGACCGGCGGCGCGCACGCCGACGATGAAGTACGCGGCCTGGAGCGTGGCGTTCAGCAGGGCGGCCTGCTCACGGGCGGGGCGCTCGGCGAAGAAAGCGTCCTTGGCCTGCGGGAAGTGCGGGAAGAGGGCCGGGAGCTCCTCGTGGAACTCGTTGTCGGCGGAGAGGATCGCGACCAGCGGCGCCGTGGCGGTCTTCGGGCGGTTGCCCTCGGCCATGTGCTGCACCAGGCGCTCGCGGGCCTCGGGGGAGCGGACCAGGGTGATGCGCAGCGGCGACTGGTTGAAGGCGGTCGGGCCGTACTTGACCAGGTCGTAGATCGCCTGGACCTGCTCGTCGGTGACCGGCTCGTCGGTGAAGGTGTTCGCGGTGCGGGCCTCACGGAAGAGCAGGTCCTGGGCGGCGGGGTCAAGTGCGAGAGACATGAGTCAACCTTCTCGGTACGTACGTGCTGGAAGTCGTCTGCTGTGGTTCAGCGGGCAGGTCCGACCGTACGACAGGTGACGTTTAAGATTCAACCAAAGCGGGGTCGCCGTGATCCGCTTCACAGGGATCTGTCCGAAAT
>NZ_JASKYR010000065.1:0-19009 GCF_041028215.1 Streptomyces flavofungini | reverse complement strand
ACTACCGGGGCGCGATGCTCGTTCCCATGGTGTTGGTGCTCGTGACCGTCTTGTATGCCCGTCGTGGCGGTGGCGCCCGGGGCCTGGACGGGGGTCGCGGGGTTCACGGTGGTCGGACTCGGGCTGTGCGTGATCGTTCCGCAGACGTTCGCGGCGGCGGGCAGGCTCGCCTTCGACGAGCACGGGTCCGGGGCTTCGGACGCCGCCATCGCGCGACTGAACGTTTTCAACTATGTGGGTTTTTTGATCGGTTCGCCCTTGGTCGGGGGACTCGGGGACGCGTGGAACTACCGGGGCGCGATGCTCGTTCCCATGGTGTTGGTGCTCGTGACCGTCTTGTATGCCCGTTCCTTCGCCCCGGGACCGGACCGATACGGTGACGGACATGAGCGGCCGCGCACAGCTGATGTGGGACGAGGCAGTAACGGGTTATGACTTCGGCTCGGGTCACCCCATGGACCCGGTCAGGCTCGGTCTGACCCGAAGTCTCGTCGGTGCCTTCGGGCTCGACAAGGATCTTGATGTGGTCGCGGCCAAGCGGGCCGGTGACTCCACGCTGCGCCTCGTGCACCGCGAGGACTATGTGGCGGCGGTCAAGGCGGCCTCCGCCGACCCCGCTTCCGCGCGCGGAGAGTATGGACTCGGGACCGAGGACGACCCCGCCTTCGCGGGGATGCACGAGGTGTCGGCGCTGATCGCGGGGCAGTCCGTGGGGGCGGCCGAGGCGGTCTGGCGCGGCGAGGCCCTGCACGCGGTCAATTTCGCGGGCGGACTGCACCACGCCATGCCGGGCGGCGCCTCGGGCTTCTGCATCTACAACGACGCGGCACTGGCGATCGCGCGCCTCCTGGAGCTGGGCGCGGAGCGCGTGGCGTATGTGGACGTCGATGTGCACCACGGGGACGGGGTGCAGGCCGCGTTCTGGGAGGACCCCCGGGTCCTCACGGTCTCGCTGCACGAGCACCCCCGCACGCTGTTCCCGCAGACCGGCTGGCCGGAGGAGACGGGCGCGAGCGGAAAGGCCGAGGGCTCGGCGGTGAACGTGGCACTGCCCGCGGGCACCGGGGACGCCGGCTGGCTGCGGGCCTTCCACGCCGTGGTGCCCGAGCTGCTCGCGGAGTTCCGGCCGCAGGTCCTCGTCACCCAGCACGGGGCCGACACGCACTTCGAGGACCCCCTGGCGCACCTCGCCGTGTCGCTCGACGCGCAGCGGGCCGTGCAGGTCGCCTGTCACGAGCTGGCTCATGAGCACACCGACGGGCGCTGGGTCGCGCTGGGCGGCGGGGGATATGCGGTGGTGGACGTCGTGCCGCGGTCCTGGACGCACCTCGTCGGCATCGCCGCCGGGCGGCCCGTGGAGCCGGAGGCGACGATTCCGGAGGCCTGGCGGCAGGAAGCCTACGCCCGTACGCGGCAGTTGGCGCCGGGGCGGATGACGGACGGGCGGTGGCCCGTGGGCTGGCAGGACTGGGAGGCGGGTTATGACCCGGCCGACCGGCTCGACCAGGCGGTGCTCGCCGCTCGCCGGGCGGCGTTTCCGCTGCGGGGGCTGTTGCCGTAGGAGGGGCGAGCCGCGTAAGTGGTGCCCCGGGCCCATGCGCGAGCCGAATTGTGCCCGCGTTAGCCCAACTGTGGGGGGTTTTTGCGGTTTTGGGGGACCGTGGGTCGTCGATGCGCCAGCATCGGCAGCGTGTTGAGCACCGGCGCCCTGCGTGCGCATCTGTTGGCGGCCCGGTTGGCCGGGCCCGTGGCCACTCCCCGGGAGAAGAGCCTGCGGAGTTACCGGCTCTTCGCGGCCAGGGACCCGCGGATACTCCTCGGGCTCGATCCCGAGTGGCGCTGGGGGCCGGTCGATCTGCTGGGCCTCATGGCCGACAGGTGCGGGGTGTCCGCCGACCCCGGGCACACCAGCGGCACCGACGTCATCGATCCGGAACGGACCCTGACGGCGCTCGACGCCTTCGCGGAACGGCTCGCGGAGGCCGCGCGAAGGCGGTTGCCCGTACTCTTCGGGACGGGTCACCCGCACCGGCTGCTCGGGTTCTACGCCGCTTTGGCGGACGCCCTGTCGGCGGCCGGATGCACCGTCCTCACCCCCGCGCAGGGCAACAGTGTCGACATAACGACCCGGTTCGGCCTACGCACGTACAACCTTGACTACGTACAAGGAGTCGCGCTGGTGCGCGAACCCGGCGCGCGGCCGACGGGGAGTGAGACCGGCGCACACACCCACTCACCACTCCCGGTTCGAGCGGTTCTGGACGCCGCGGCGGAGGGCGGCGGACCGCTTCCCGGGCTTGTCGTGGGAGACCATGGATGGGTCTGCGGAGCAGGTCAGCTGGGGTTTGAGGCGATCGGTCTGGCGGATACGGACGATCCCGCGCTGTTCGTCGGAGAGGCCGAGGGGCGGGTGTCCGTCGTCGTTCCGCTTGATGACGCTGTGCGGTCTGATTACTACCGACCGCTTACTCGCTATGTACTCAATCGAGCGTGTCTGTCACAGTAGGCGGCCGATGGCTGCTCCTCTTCCCCACTCGCCCCATCCGCCCCTAGTCTGGGGAGTGAGCGCGCAGCGACGAAGAGTCACCGGAAGGGGAAGCCGGTGCCCGTCATGTGCGGAAGGTTCAGGTGGGGTGTCATGGCTGAGAACCAGAGGCCGCTGAACGAGGTTCAGTTCCTGACCGTGGCGGAAGTCGCCTCGGTGATGCGAGTGTCCAAGATGACCGTGTACCGCTTGGTGCACAGCGGTCATCTGCCCGCCATCCGGGTCGGAAGGTCCTTCCGGGTCCCGGAGCAGGCGGTGCACGAATACCTCCGCGAGTCCTATGTGGGGGTCGAGGCAGGCTGAGCGCAGGGGCCTCCGGGCCCCTGGTCGCAGGGCCCATTGCCCCTCGATTACCTCCCTCACGCCGGGACGGGTAGGCTAGGCCGACGTAGGTCGTGTGGGCCCAGTCTGCTGCCCCGCACCGAGTGAAGAGAAGTGAGCGAGGGTAGTCGTGGGCTCTGTTATCAAGAAGCGGCGTAAGCGGATGGCCAAGAAGAAGCACCGCAAGCTGCTGAAGCGCACTCGCGTTCAGCGTCGCAACAAGAAGTAAGCGACTGCTGTACAGCGCGTTCGAAGCCCTTCCGTCATTTTTGGCGGAAGGGCTTCGGCATGTCCGGGACCGTACGCGGTACCCGGGAGGCCGGGTGTTTGAGCGCCGGGCGGTTGGTCCGTACTGGCTCCTGTGTCCGTCGTCACTTCCCGCTGCGCACGGTCATCACAGCGCAACACGGACCCGCTAGCGTGGGCCGGGACACAGACTGTGCACGGCGAGGGCTGGGGAAAGGCAGGCGCTGATCTTGGGCAAGGTCGTGCTCGTGACCGGAGTGGCCCGACAGCTGGGCGGACGGTTCGTCCGGCGCGTCCAGCGCGATCCCGAGGTGGACCGGGTGATCGCCGTCGACGCGGTACCGCCCGAGCACCATCTGGGCGGCGCCGATTTCGTACGGGCCGACATCCGGCAGCCCGCGATAGCCAAGGTGTTCGCCGAGTACGGCGTGGACACGGTCGTCCACATGGACGTCACCGCGACCGCGCTCGGCAGCGGCAGCCGGGGCTCGGTCAAGGAGACCAACGTCATCGGCACCATGCAGCTCCTCGGCGCCTGCCAGAAGTCGCCGACGGTGAAGCGGCTCGTGGTCAAGTCCAGCACCAGCGTGTACGGCTCGGCGTCCAAGGACCCGGCGGTCTTCACCGAGACCACGGTGCCGAAGTCGCTGCCGAGCGGTGGCTTCGCCAAGGACACCGTCGAGGTCGAGGGCTATGTGCGCGGCTTCGCGCGGCGCCGCCCCGATGTCGCGGTCTGCGTGCTGCGCTTCGCCAACATCCTCGGGCCCACGGCCGACTCCCCGCTCGCCGAGTACTTCTCGCTGCCCGTGCTGCCGACCGTGTTCGGCTACGACCCGCGCCTCCAGTTCGTCCACGAGGACGACGCGGTCGAGGTGCTCCGCCTTGCCTCGCACGAGCCGAGGCGCGGGACGCTCAACAGCGGCACCTTCAACATCGCGGGCGACGGACTGCTGCTGCTCTCCCAGTGCTCACGGCGGCTCGGCCGCCCCACCGTGCCGGTGCTCCTGCCGGCCGTCACCTGGGTCGGCCAGGCGCTGCGCACCACGGGCATGACGGACTTCTCGCCGGAGCAGCTCCGGCTGCTGACCCACGGCAGGGTCGTGGCCACCCGGCAGATGCGCGAGACACTGGGATTCGAGCCGAAGTACACCACCGCGGAGGCCTTCGCGGACTTCGTGCGCAGCCGTGGTCCCGGGCTGCTGCCGCCGGGTGCCCTCGCGGGGGCCGTGGACCGGATCGCCGCGCTGCCCTTCGCGGGCGGCAACAAGAGCGCCAACTGAGGAGAGCGTCAACGATGGCGGACGCCAAGGTCATTCCGTTCGACGACGACCGGTCGCGCGGGGCAGCGCAGCGCGCCCCGCGCCGCAGGCTCGTGCCCCGGCGCAAGAACGATCCCGCGGCGGTGAGCGAGGTCAAGACGCTGCCCGGCAAGGAACCGGAGGGAGCGGAGCCGGTGGCCGCCGAGCGCCCCGCGCCGGCGCGGCGGGGGCCCGGGCAGGGAGGCGGCGGCCTCGACCGCCGGATCGCGGGCGGCCTCGCCTTCCTGCGGCGCCGGCTGACCGGTGAGTACGAGGTCGACGACTTCGGTTACGACGAGGAGCTCACCGACCAGGTCCTGATGTCCGTGCTCCGCCCCTTCTACGAGAAGTACTTCCGGGTGGAGGTGAAGGGTGTCGAGAACATCCCGTCCGAGGGCGGCGCGCTGATCGTCGCCAACCACTCCGGGACGCTGCCGCTCGACGGCCTGATGATGCAGGTCGCGGTGCACGACAACCATCCGCAGGGACGGCATCTGCGGCTGCTCGCCGCCGACCTCGTCTTCATGCTCCCGGTGATCAATGAACTGGCCCGCAAGGCGGGGCACACCCTGGCGTGCGCCGAGGACGCCGCGCGGCTCCTGGAGCGGGGCGAACTGGTCGGGGTGATGCCGGAGGGGTTCAAGGGCATCGGGAAGCCCTTCAGCGAGCGCTACAAGCTCCAGCGGTTCGGCCGGGGCGGCTTCGTCTCGACGGCCCTGCGGGCGGGGGCGCCGATCGTGCCGTGCTCGATCGTGGGCGCCGAGGAGATCTACCCGATGATCGGCAACGCGAAGACGCTGGCGCGGGTGCTCGGCATTCCGTACTTCCCGATCACGCCCACGTTCCCCTGGCTCGGGCCGCTGGGCGCGGTGCCGCTGCCGACGAAGTGGACGATCCAGTTCGGCGAGCCGATCCCGACGGACGGCTATCCGGTGGAGGCGGCGGACGATCCGATGCTGATGTTCAACCTCACGGACCAGGTGCGCGAGCAGATCCAGCACTCGCTCTACAAGCTGCTCGTGCAGCGGCGGTCGGTGTTCTTCTAGGCACGGCCGCGCGGGCCGAGGCCGCAGCGGTCGCAGCGGATCTTGGTGGTACGCGAAAGGGGGCGCCCTCCCCGTTGAGGGCGCCCCCCTTTCCCGTATGACCCGAGGAGGCGGCTACTTCGCGTCGTCGGCGTCGATGCCGAGCTCCGGGAGGAGTCCGGGCAGGAGCGGCGGCAGGGTGACGTCCGGCTTGGCCGGGGTGTCCTTGCCCGGTCTGCTCCTGCCGTCCGACGGGGCGGGGCTGGTCTTCTCGTCCGGTGGGTCGAGAAGACCGCCGACGCTGCCGCCGAGGACGTCGTCGCCGTCGCTGCGGTGGGGCGAGGCGGGCCTGTCCTTGTGGGTGTTGCCGGAGCCGCCGCCGCCACCGCTGCCGGGGGAGGAGGAGTGCCGGCCCGTGCCCTCGGAGCCGGACGGGCGCTGCGAGGTGCCTTCGCTCGAACCGCCCCTCTCCGGGGCGCGGGGCAGCCGCGCCCGCAGCGGGTCGACGTCGCTCTCTATGGCGTCGAAGACCGAGTCCACCTGGTCGCTCATGTCGCCGAGCTGCACCGGGAGACGGCCCTGCAGGTCGCTCCAACTCTCCCGGTGCGAGCGGGAGAAGGCGGAGAGCGCCTGGATGGGGCCGAGCGATCCGTCGCGCCGGAACGCCTGGTGGAGCAGGCGGTGGCCCTCGCTGGCGTCATAGCGCATGCCGTTGAGCGCGCGTCTGATCTCGCCGATGGACTCGTGGTCGAGGGCGCCGGAGCGGCCCCGCTCCATCAGTCTGCGGGCTTCGTTCAGCCGGGTGGAGGCCTGGTCGAGATAGATCCGGCCCCGGTCGGCGTCGTCGTCGGCCATGCCCAGCTTGAGGTCTTCCATGCCGCGCTTGAGGCCGTACAGCGAGTCGCCGGGGAGGGCGTCGGAGCTGGCGGCCGCCACCCCGCCGAAGGCGCCCGCCGCGACGCCGACGGTGAGGCCGCCGGCGGCGATGCCCTTGGAGAGACGGGAGCGTGGCCGCAGCTTGTGCAGCGGGCTCGCTCGGTGCGCGCCCTTGCGGGTGCGCTGCTCGGGCAACGCGGCGCCGCCCTCGAGGAACATGGCTTCCATGGCGGCCACGAGCTGGGCGCGCTGGACGACCTTGACCTCGGGGTCGAGGACGGGTTTGGGCAGCGCGTCGAGGCCTTCCGTCAGGGCCAGCATGTGGCCCTGCTCGGTCGGCTCGGCGCGGGCCGCGTCGGTTTCGGGGGACTCCACGGCCGCTGGCGTGGACGCCGAGTCCTCGGACTGCTCGGCCGCCGGGCTCTGGTCGGAATGTTCATCCAGAGCCTGGGCGAAGGCGTTCGCCCGCCGGTGGGCCGATACGTTCGCGATCACTGGCGGCACCTCCTCTCGTCATGACGGTCGACTCCCCAGGGGGTCCTGAGGGTTGCGCGTCCTGAACGCTTCCACACGATCGAGTGAGCGTGCGGCGTTTCCCTCGCGTCTCGGGGGCGGAGGGAACGGTCAGGTGGCGACCACAGGGAGCCTGCATCCCGCACAACGAGCGTCGCGGCACTTGGGTTACGGACGAAAGATGATCGGACCGCGAAGAATCGCCAAGGGGCCGTGGCGGCCATCTGGCCGCCACGGACAGTGAGTTGGGCGCCGCGGTCGGCTACCGAGCGCTACCGCACGTCGTCCGGGAGGAGGCGCGCGAGCGTGCGCACCGCGCGGTACTGGAGGGTTTTGATCGCGCCCTCGTTCTTTCCCATCACCCGCGCGGTCTCGGCGACGGAGAGGCCTTGCAGGAAGCGCAGGGTCACGCACTCCTGCTGCTGCGGGTTGAGGCGGCGGACGGCTTCGAGCAGGGCCGCGTTCGACAGGGACTCCAGGACGGAGTCCTCCGGGCTGCGCTCGACCTCGTTGGCGTCGAGCATCTCGCCGGTGGTCACTTCGAGGCGGAACCGGCTCGATTTGAAGTGGTCGGCGACCAGGTTGCGCGCGATCGTGACCAGCCAGGCGCCGAAGTCGCGGCCCTGCCAGGTGAAGGTGCCGATGCGGCGCAGGGCGCGCAGAAAGGTCTCACTGGTGAGGTCCTCGGCGGTCGCCTTGCCGCCCACGCGGTAATAGATGTAGCGGTAGACCGTGTCGCTGTACTGGTCGTAGAGGCGGCCGAAGGCGTCGGACTCGCCGGCCTGGGCGCGTTCGACGAGCTCCATCATGCGGGCGCTGTCGCTGTCCGCCGCGGGGCGGCGGTGGGTGGTCGTTGCGGTGGCGGCAGCGGCGCCGGAGCGGACCCGTCTGCTGACAGCCGCACCGCCGTCCGCCAGGGCATAGCACGGCCCGGCGGGTGCGGGGACGGCGAAGGCGGGGACGGCGGGGACGGCGTACGCGGTGGGGACGAAGCCGCGCAAGCGGTCCAGGACCGTTGCGCGCAGCGTAGCCAGGCCCGAGGCGTCAACCCCGACGTGTGGGTACACGGGACTCCCAGAGGCAGAGCTTCCATCACGTGCAGTTGCGAACCTTTCACCCGTCGTAGCGAAGAGCGGCGACGTGCGAGGGCCCGTAATGCGTCTGAGGAGAATAACGCTTCGTACAGGCAGCGCTACACCCAGTTGCTCAAATCATCGATTACGTCGCTTCTGTAACCGATACGAGCAGGGTTGAGCACCGGAGAGTGACCACTTGTTGATCGGTTCGGTTCACATTCCGTCTTCACGCGAGGCGTGTTGTGGCCGAGTCCAACCGGTGTGACTGGCGGGGAACGGGACGGGGTAGGACCGGGGGAATGCGCGCCGACGGGCGGTGCCCCCCGGGGGCGGCCGGGCCGCGGCGGCTCAGTGGCGGCGGCGGTGCAGGGCGATGGCGGCGGCCGTGCCGCCCGCGACCGCGCCGACACCGGCGGCGGCCGGGATGCCGACCTTCGCGGCCTTGCGGCCCGTGCGGTAGTCCCGCAGCCGCCAGTCCCGCTCGCGGGCGTGCTTGCGCAGCTTGGCGTCGGGGTTGATCGCGTAGGGGTGGCCGACCAGCGACAGCATCGGGATGTCGTTGTGGGAGTCGCTGTACGCGGCGCAGCGGGCCAGGTCGAGCCCCTCGGCGGCGGCCAGCGCGCGGACGGCCTCGGCCTTCGCGGGGCCGTGCAGGGGCTCTCCGACGAGCTTTCCGGTGTAGACGCCGCCGACCGACTCGGCGACGGTGCCGAGGGCGCCGGTCAGGCCGAGGCGGCCCGCGATGACGGTGGCGATCTCCACCGGCGCGGCGGTGACGAGCCAGACCTTCTGGCCCGCGTCGAGGTGGGCCTGGGCCAGGGCGCGGGTGCCCGGCCAGATGCGCTCGGCCATGTACTCGTCGTAGATCTCCTCGCCGATGGACATCAGCTCGGCGACGCGGTGGCCCTTGACGATGGAGAGCGCGCTGTCGCGGGCGTCCTGCATGTGCTCGGGGTCCTCGACGCCGGCGAGCCTGAACCACGCCTGCTGCCAGGCGAATCGGAAGAGTTCCTGGCGCTCGAAGAACTTCCGCTTGTAGAGCCCGCGGCCGAAGTGGAAGATCGCGGCGCCCTGCATCACGGTGTTGTCGAGATCGAAGAAGGCGGCGGCCTTGTCGTCGCCGGCGACGGGGAAGGCGGGTTCCGCCGGGGCCTCGTCGGGCGCGGCGCGCCCCGCGAGTTCCTCCAGTTCCTGGGAGGACTTGCGTGCTGCCTCAGCCGAGGCCTCGCCTGCCAACACGCTCCGCGCCGTGGCGGAGCGCCTACGGGGGGTGAGCCATCCGAGAGCGGCCATGCCGTGAGCATAGCCAGTCCGGCAGGTGGTTCCGGAGTCGGCGGGATGCGGGTGCCGTGAACTCTCCGCTACCGGGCCGTTAAGGGGTGCCCGTACGGGGCGCCCGCCGGGCTCGGGCGCCGGGGCGAGAATGGCGGCATGAGCCCGATTTTTCGTCGTACGGAGAAGAAGAAGCCCGCGGAGCGCACGGTGACCCTGATCGGTAAGCCGGGCTGCCATCTGTGTGATGACGCACAGCGGGTGATCGAGAAGGTCTGCGCGGAGGTCGGCGCCGCGTGGGAGAAGAAGGACATCACGCGGGACGAGGAGCTGCACCGGGCGTACTGGGAGCAGATTCCCGTGGTCCTCGTCGACGGGGAGCAGCACACCTTCTGGCGGGTGGACGAGGCGCGGCTCCGCAGGGAACTGGCCGGATGACGGCGGTGCGCGATCGCCGCCAGGGGTAGTGCGCGGCCCTCGCCGCGGGCGGCGCGTGCGCACCTCCCGGGCCGGGTCGGCGGCGCCGTCGGGGGCGGTGCGCCACCGCCGCCCGAGGTAGCACGCCATCGCCGCCGGGCGGTCGGTTACTGACCGGGCAGTCCAAAGAACCCGCGAAATCGTCTACGCTTTGGGGCGGTTTTGTTCTCGGGGGTGATGATCGTGAGGAGTGTGTGCGGTTTTGCCCCCTTCAGGTGAGCAACGGCACTACCCGTGCGCCGGTTCCACGATCGTGCGCCGGGGGCGCGTGACCCCCATCACGTTGGCCGGGCAAAACGGACACCATCTTTGTGCACGCGTTCACAAAGGCATAGCCTGCATGCGACGGGGCGGTCTGGGGACGAGTGACCGCCTACAGCCCCGCTCTACCCGCAGGAGCACCGTGGCAACTGGCCGAACTCACCGACCGGCGACCCGCAGCCGAGGAATTCCCGAGGCCACCGTCGCCAGGCTTCCGCTGTACCTCCGCGCTCTGACCGCACTGTCGGAGCGCTCGGTGCCCACGGTCTCCTCCGAGGAGCTCGCGGCCGCCGCGGGGGTCAACTCCGCGAAGCTGCGCAAGGACTTCTCCTACCTCGGTTCCTACGGGACGCGCGGCGTCGGCTACGACGTCGAGTATCTCGTGTACCAGATCTCCCGCGAGCTCGGTCTGACCCAGGACTGGCCGGTTGTCATCGTCGGCATCGGCAACCTCGGCGCCGCCCTGGCCAACTACGGCGGCTTCGCCTCGCGTGGTTTCCGTGTCGCGGCGCTGATAGACGCCGATCCGGCAATGGCCGGAAAGCCCGTGGCCGGCATGCCCGTGCAGCACACCGACGACCTCGAGAAGATCATCGAGGACAACGGCGTCTCGATCGGCGTCATCGCGACCCCGGCGGGCGCCGCCCAGCAGGTCTGCGAGCGGCTCGTCGCCGCCGGTGTGACCTCCATCCTGAACTTCGCGCCGACCGTCCTCTCCGTGCCGGACGGCGTCGACGTGCGCAAGGTCGATCTCTCCATCGAGCTGCAGATCCTCGCCTTCCACGAGCAGCGCAAGGCCGGCGAGGACGCGGCGTCCGACGACGTCGTGCCGCCCGTCGCCGCCAAGCAGCACCGCAAGGGACCCGACGGGGACGTCCCCGCCGTGATGCCGGCATGAGTCTCCTGGTCGTGGGGCTGAGCCATCGCAGCGCCCCGGTGAGCGTCCTTGAGCGTGCCGCGCTGAACGCGGACGCGCAGGCCAAGCTCCTGCAGGACACCCTCGCAGCCGAGCCCGCCACCGAGGCGGCCGTGCTCGCCACCTGCAACCGCATCGAGCTGTACGCGGACGTCGACAAGTTCCACGCGGGCGTGGCCGAGCTGTCGACGCTGCTCGCGCAGCACAGCGGTGTGGGCCTGGAGGAGCTCACCCCTTATCTGTACGTCCACTACGAGGACCGCGCCGTCCACCACCTGTTCTCGGTGGCGTGCGGGCTCGACTCGATGGTCGTCGGCGAGGGGCAGATCCTCGGGCAGATCAAGGACACCCTCGCGCGCGCCCAGGAGCTGCACACCGCGGGCCGGCTGCTCAACGACCTCTTCCAGCAGGCCCTCCGGGTCGGCAAGCGCGCGCACTCCGAGACCGGCATCGACCGGGCCGGGCAGTCGCTGGTCACCTTCGGCCTCGAACAGCTCGCCGTGCGCGAGCCGGTCGGGGAGTGGGCCAGGGGCAAGCGCGCCGTGGTGATCGGCGCGGGCTCCATGTCCTCGCTCGCCGCCGCGACGCTCGCGCGCGCCGGGGTCGCGGAGGTCGTGGTCGCCAACCGCACCCTGGAGCGGGCCGAGCGGCTCGCGGAGATCCTCGGCGAGACCGGCGGTACCGGTGTGACGGTCCGCGCCGTCCCCATGGACGCCGTGGCGGACGAACTGACACGTGCAGATGTGGCCGTCTCCTGCACGGGCGCGACGGGCCTGGTGCTGACCGGCGACGTGGTGTCGGCCGCCGTCGCGGGCCGGGTGCCCGCCGAAGCACGCCTCGGCGAGGTGCCCGCGCAGTCCAGGAGCGGTTCCGCGGGCACGGCCCAGCGCCCCCTGGACACCGGCGAGGAGCCCTGCCCCTTCGACCTCTCCACCGCCCGCGGCTTCTCCGTGGCCGGTGAGGCCGCAGTCGCCGGAATGGACGCCGCCTCCCTGGAGCAGCACGGCGCCTGGGTGGACAACGCCCCGGCCGGGCGGCGCGAGGCCGCGGCCCCCGATCCGCAGGCCGAGGCCGAGGCCATCGCCGCGCTCGTGGCCGCCGCGAACCGCACGGGCCGGCTGCCCGAGCGGCGCTGCCCGTCCCCGTCGGCCGCCGCGGCCCGCCCGGCCGTGCTTGCCCTGCTCGACCTCGCCATGCCCCGTGACATCGACGCCGCCGTGCACCGGATCCCGGGCGTGCGGCTCGTCGACATCGAGTCCCTCGCCGAGGCATCGGCCGACGCGCCGATGGCCGCCGACGTCGAGCAGGTGCGGAGCATCGTCTCCGACGAGGTCGCCGCCTTCGGCGCCGCGCAGCGCGCCGCGCACATCACGCCGACCGTGGTCGCCCTGCGCACCATGGCCGCCGACGTGGTGGCGGGCGAGATGGCCCGGCTCGAAGGGCGGCTGCCCGGTCTTGAGGACAAGCAGCGCGCCGAGATCACGCAGACCGTGCGCCGCGTCGTGGACAAGCTGCTGCACGCGCCGACGGTGCGGGTGAAGCAGCTCGCGGGCGAGCCCGGCGGCGCCGGGTACGCGGACGCGCTGCGGACGCTCTTCGACCTCGACCCGCAGACGGTCGCGCTGGTCAGCAGGGCGGACCGCACGAACAACGAGAACGACGACCCGAATAGAGGCCGGGCATGACCGAGAGGGCTCTCAGGCTCGGGACCAGGCGCAGCATGCTGGCCATGGCCCAGTCGGGCCACGTTGCCGACGCCGTGCGGCGGTTGACGGGGCGGCCCGTCGAGCTGGTGGAGATCACCACGTACGGGGACATCTCCCGCGAGCACCTGGCGCAGATCGGCGGCACCGGCGTCTTCGTCGCCGCCCTGCGCGAGGCGCTCGTCCGCGGCGAGGTCGACTTCGCCGTGCACTCGCTCAAGGACCTGCCCACCGCGCAGCCCGAGGAGCTCGTGCTCGCCGCCGTGCCGGTCCGCGAGGACCCGCGCGACATCCTGGTCGCGCGCGACGGCCTGACCTTCCCCGAGCTGCCCGCGGGCGCCCGGGTCGGCACCGGTTCGCCGCGCCGCATGGCGCAGCTCAACGCCTACGCGCGCAGCCACGGCATGACCATAGAGACCGTGCCGATCCGCGGGAACATCGACACCCGCATCGGATACGTGCACAAGGGGGAGCTCGACGCCGTCGTGCTCGCCGCCGCCGGACTGAGCCGCGTCGGCAGGACCGACGAGGTGACCGACTTCCTGTCGGTCGACACCGTTCTGCCCGCCCCCGGCCAGGGGGCACTGGCGATCGAGTGCGCCGCGCACAACGCGTCACTCGCCGCCGCGCTCGCCGGGCTCGACGACCCGTACACCCGGGTCGCCGTGACCGCCGAGCGTTCCCTGCTCGCCGCCCTGGAAGCCGGTTGCAGCGCCCCCGTGGGCGCGCTGGCCGACCTTCCCCCAGCTCTCGACCCCGTTCGAGCAGGGGAGACCCCCACGGCCGACGAACAGATTGTCAAGGAAATGCGCCTGCGCGGCGTCGTCGGCACGACCGACGGCTCGACGCTGGTGCAGCTGTCCACCACCGGTCCCGTGCCTGCGACGGAGACCCAAGCCATGGCGCTGGGCCGCGAACTCGCGGCCGAGATGCTCGCCAAGGGCGCGGCCGGTCTGATGGGGGAGCGAGCACTTTGAGCCCCACCTCGAACCTTCCCGGCCTTCCCGCACACGGGCACGTCACCTTCCTGGGTGCCGGACCCGGAGATCCGGGACTGCTGACCCTGCGCGCCGTCGAGGCGCTGACCCGAGCGGAAGTGCTGATCGCCGAGCCGGATGTGCTCGACGTCGTCCGTGTGCACGCCAGGGGAGGTGTGGACACACCCCTGCCGACGGCGACTGACGACATGTCAGCAGCCCCTGACACGGCGACTTTCCGAGCCGCCGCCAATCTTGTCATGGAGGCCGCGAGGGGCGGCAGGCGGGTCGTGCGTGCGGTCAGCGGCGACCCCGGCCTCGACACGTACGCGGCCGAGGAGATGCTCGCCTGCGCCGCCGAGGGCATCCCCTTCGAGGTCGTCCCCGGCATCGCGGCGGCCGTCGGCGTGCCCGCGTACGCCGGTGTGCCGCTGCGGGACGCGCAGGGCACCGACGTGCGGTTCATCGACGCGCGGACGGCGTCCGACCGCTGCTGGAGCGAGGTCGGCGCGTCCGACGGCACCGTGGTGGTCTCGACGGCGCTCGACTCCGTGGCCGCGGCGGCGGGCGAGCTGGTGGCCGCGGGCCGCAAGCCCGACACCCCGCTGACCGTGACGGTCGCGGGCACGACGACCCGCCAGCGCACCTGGAACGCCACGCTCGGCACCATCGCGCAGGTCTTCAAGCAGGCCAAGGTGCTGCCCTCGCCCGAGGGCGGCAGGCCGGTGATAGCCGTGGTCGGCGAGCGTTCCTCGGCCGCCCAGCGCGACCAGCTGTCGTGGTTCGAGTCGAAGCCGCTCTTCGGCTGGCGGGTGCTCGTACCGCGTACGAAGGAGCAGGCGGCCTCGCTCTCCGACCAGCTGCGTTCCTACGGTGCCGTGCCGCACGAGGTGCCGACCATCGCGGTCGAGCCGCCACGCACGCCCCAGCAGATGGAACGCGCCGTCAAGGGCCTCGTCACCGGGCGGTACGAGTGGATCGCCTTCACCTCGGTGAACGCCGTCAAGGCGGTGCGCGAGAAGTTCGAGGAGTACGGGCTCGACGCGCGTGCCTTCGCCGGGATCAAGGTCGCGGCCGTCGGCGAGCAGACCGCCGCCGCGCTGATCGCCTTCGGCGTCAAGCCGGACCTGGTGCCGAGCGGCGAGCAGTCGGCCGCGGGGCTCCTGGAGGACTGGCCGCCGTACGACCCGGTCTTCGACCCGATCGACCGGGTTTTCCTGCCGCGGGCCGACATCGCCACCGAGACGCTGGTGGCGGGTCTGATCGACCTCGGCTGGGAGGTCGACGACGTGACCGCCTACCGGACGGTGCGCGCCTCGCCGCCGCCGGCCGAGACGCGGGAGGCGATCAAGGGCGGCGGCTTCGACGCCGTGCTCTTCACCTCCTCCTCCACGGTCCGCAACCTGGTCGGCATCGCGGGCAAGCCGCACAACGTCACGGTGATCGCGTGCATCGGCCCGGCCACGGCCAAGACGGCCGAGGAGCACGGGCTCCGGGTGGACGTGATGGCTCCCGAGCCCTCGGTCCACAAGCTGGCCGAGGCCCTCGCCCAGTTCGGTTCGCAGCGGCGCGCCGCGGCCCTTGAGGCCGGTGACCCGGTGACACGGCCGAGCGAGCGGCGGCCCGGTTCGCGGCGGCGGCGCGCGGCGCCGTAGGTTCGGGTGGGCGGGCGCATCCCGCCCGCCCACGCCAGCAGCGATACATCGCAAGCAGTACGAATCCAGGTGAAGTCAGTGACGAAGTACGGGTCTTTCCCCGGGTCGCGGCCCAGGCGGCTGCGGACGACGCCGGCCATGCGGCGGATGGTCGCCGAGACGCGGCTGCATCCGGCCGATCTGATCCTGCCCGCCTTTGTGCGGGAGGGGATCAGCGCCCCGGTGGCGATCGGGTCCATGCCCGGCGTCTACCAGCACACCCGGGACACCCTCAAGAAGGCGGCCGTCGAGGCGGTCGAGGCCGGGGTCTCCGGGATCATGCTCTTCGGCGTCCCCGAGGAGTCGAAGAAGGACGCCGCGGGCACGGTGGGCACCGACCCCGACGGAATCCTCCAGGTCGCGCTGCGGGACGTGCGGGCCGAGGTCGGCGACGACCTCATCGTCATGTCCGACCTGTGCCTGGACGAGTTCACCGACCACGGGCACTGCGGTGTCCTCGACGCCGAGGGCCGCGTGGACAACGACGCGACCCTGGAGCGGTACGCGGAGATGGCGCAGGTCCAGGCCGACGCGGGCGCCCATGTGGTGGGCCCGAGCGGCATGATGGACGGCCAGGTGGGTGTCATCAGGGACGCCCTCGACCAGGCGGGCCACGAGGACGTGTCGGTCCTCGCGTACTCCGTGAAGTACTCCTCCGCCTTCTTCGGCCCCTTCCGTGAGGCCGTCGGCTCCTCGCTCAAGGGCGACCGCAAGACCTACCAGCAGGACCCGGCCAACGCCCGGGAGTCCCTGCGGGAGCTCGCGCTCGACCTGGAGGAGGGCGCGGACATGGTGATGGTGAAGCCGGCCGGTCCCTACCTCGACATCCTCGCGAAGGTCGCCGACGCGGTCGACGTGCCGGTGGCCGCGTACCAGATCAGCGGCGAGTACGCGATGATCGAGGCCGCCGCCGAGCGGGGCTGGATCGACCGCGACAAGGCGATCATGGAGGCCCTCACGGGCATCAAGCGCGCGGGCGCGAACATGATCCTCACGTACTGGGCGACCGAGGTGGCCCGGCAGCTCCGCGCGGGTTGACCTCAACATTGGTCGAGGTCGCAGGGTGGTGTGCACGGACGGACCGGTGAGGCCGGTCCGTCGCCACCCAGTCCGAGGAGGACGCCGTGCACGCCGTTGTTCTGCATGAGTTCGGTCCGGCCGGAAATCTCCGCTACGAGAACCGGCCCGACCCCGTCGCGGGCCCGGGACAGGTGCGGATCGCCGTACGGGCCGCGGGGGCGCACTTCGTCGAGACCGTGATGCGGGCCGGCGAGGCGTCGGACAAGGCGCCGCCGCTGCCCGGGCTGCCCGCCGTCCTCGGCGGCGAGGCCGCGGGCGTCGTCGACGCGGTCGGCCCCGGTGTCGACCCGTCCTGGCTCGGCCGCTCCGTCGTCACCTCGCACGGCACCACCGGCGGCTACGCCGAGCTGACCGTCGCCGACGTGGACGGCCTGCACGCGGTGCCGGACGGCCTCGGCTTCGAGGACGCCGTCACCATGGTCATGACGGGGGCCACCACCATGGGTCTGCTCGGCATCGCCCGGCTCCGCCCCGACGACGTCGTCCTCGTGACCTCCGCGGCCGGTGGCGTCGGACGGCTCGTCGTGCAGTACGCGCACGCCCTCGGCGCCACGGTCGTCGGCGCGGCGGGCGGCCCCGCCAAGACCGGGGCGGTACGGGCGCTCGGCGCCGACGTCGCCGTCGACTACAACCGCCCCGGCTGGCAGGAGACCGTGCGCGAGCGGCTCGGCGGCGGGCGCCCCGTCACGGCCGTCCTGGACGGCGTCGGCGGCGGGAAGGCCGCGGCCGCCTTCGAGCTGCTCGGCGACCAAGGACGGTACGTCGTCATCGGCTGGGCCTCGCAGGAGGCCTTCGAGCCGGGCCCCGAGCTGCTCGCCGAGCGCGGCGTCACCCACGTCAACGCCCTCCTCGAACTCCTCGCTCACCCCGAGGACGGCCCCGCCCGCGAGCGCGAGGCCCTGGCCGCCGCTGCCAAGGGCGACCTGGTGCCCGCCTGGCAGGCGTTCCCGCTGGCGGAGGTGGCCAGGGCGCACGCGGCGATGGAGCGCAGGGAGACGACGGGCAAGGTCGTCCTCATCCCCTGAGCCGCGTCACCAGATCAGCGCGGTCGACGCCGACGTCTGCCAGTACGTGACGAACGCCGAGCTGTCCACGTACACACCGCCCCGCGGGAGCTTGGGCGACGCGGGGCGGCCCACACTGCCGTTCATGGCGCGCTTGGCGAAGTGGACGCCCAGCTCGCGGGCCTGGCGTCCGTGCGAGCCCTCGGGGGAGGACGTGCCGATGGCCGCGTAGGCCTTCTCGCCGGGCTCAAGGGTGACGACCGCCTGCGGCATGCTGTCCTTCAGCCACGGAACCGAGGACTGGGCCTGGTCGAAACGGAGGTACGGGGCGCCGTACGCGAAGCACGTCTTCGTGCCCGTGTTCTTGGCGGTCAGGAGCAGGTGGTTCAGCGGCCGGTCGACCTTCTTCACGGTGACCTTGGTGTTCGCGGCCGTGCAGGTGACAGGGGCGGCGGCCTTGGCGGCGGGGGCCGTGGCCTCCGCGGTTCCGCCGAGCGCGGTGAGCGAGAGGGCGGCGGTGACGGCGGCGGTGGCCGCGGCCTTGGTGACGAGTCGCATGGCTGGTCTCTTTCGGTGTGACGAGGACGACGCGAGCCGCGCCGACGGGCCGCCGGGCACGGCGTGCTTGTATGGCCCACAGCTTGTGAGGGGTTCTGTCCCGGCGGCCAGTGCGGGACGGCAGTGGGGGACGCTGGGACGTTCGTACGGCTGTGAGCTGCGGCGATGGCGTTCCGTGGAACGATCGGCTGGGATGGGAGTAAGTGTGGGGGCGGGCGATCTCGCGGAGTTGCTGCGAGAGCTGAAGGAGAGGTCGGGGCTCAGTTACGGGTCGCTGGCCAAGCGACTGCACATGTCGACCTCGACGCTGCACCGCTATGTGAACGGGTCGGCCGTACCGACGGAGTTCGCTCCGCTGGAGCGGCTCGCCCGGGTGTGCGGTGCCTCGCGGGAGGAGATGGTCGAGGCCCACCGGCGGTGGATCCTGGCCGACGCGTCGAGGGGCGACCGCAAGGAGCCCGCGCCCGCATCGCCCGCGCCCGCACCGCCCGGCACGCTGTCCGCCGCGTCAGCTGGCGCCGACGCAGATGCGGACACCGCCGGGCCCGCTGCCGATGCCGCGCCTGATGCCGACGCCGACACGGCCGCTGAAGCCGCGCCTGATGCCGACACCGACACGGCCGCCGACACCGAGCCCGCCGCCGACACCGAGCCCCCCGCCGATGCCGTGGACGGCCGGTCCGATGCCGCGCGGCCCGACGACGCGCCCGACTTCGTGATCGGCCCGGCCCCCGCGGCAGCGGCCGGCCGGAGGCGGAGACGGCCGTCGAGGGCGCGGGTGCTCGTCGCCGCCGGTGCCGTTCTCGCGCTCGGCACCACCGCCGTCGCCGTCCAGGCCGCGTCCGGCGGCGGAGACCGCGACCGCGCGGCGGCCGCGTCCCCGAGCGCGCACGGCGGTGAGGGATCGCGGGCCCCGGACGGCACCGGTTCCGCCTCGCCCTCGGGCAAGGCGGAGAAGAAGTCCGGCAAGGACAAGCCCGGCGAGGCGGCCTCAAACTCGGCGAAGCCGGAGAGCCGGGAGGAGAAGGACGAGGGCGGGAGCGGGACTCCCGGCACCGGCGACGGTGCCAAGGGCGGCGGCACCGGCGCGGACCGGGGCAGCGCCGCCCYKGGGMCCGTCTCCACCCAGCCGCAGTACTGGGACGCCCCGTGCGGCCACCCCTACCT
>NZ_JASKYR010000649.1:0-5380 GCF_041028215.1 Streptomyces flavofungini | reverse complement strand
CCCCGCGCTGCGCCACGGACGGAGCTGACCCACCCCGATGACCGCCTTCGCCCGCCTCGCACCCGGCAGCCGCGTGCGGGGCAGGCGCGTGCGGTACCACATCGGCGCGGAACCGGGCCAGATCCCGGGCATGCGATGGCAGGGCGGCGCCTCGACCGCCGCCGCGAGCTAGAAGCGCCCCGTCAGGGGCGCGAGGAACTGCGCGACAAGCCCAAACCGGGCCGCAGTCGCGATGAGTCCTGCCTAGCAACGGCGCCAGGGCGCACGCCCGTCACAAGCCAACGCCAGTCCTAGCGAGGATCACGCATGCCCAGCGACTTCTTCATCCCGGACCCCGAGGGGTCCGTCCCCAGCGCCGAGGGCTACTTCGGCGCGTTCGGCGGCAAGTTCATCCCGGAGGCCCTGGTCGCCGCCGTGGACGAGGTCGCCGTCGAGTACGACAAGGCCAAGAACGACCCCGAGTTCGCCCGCGAGCTCGACGACCTCCTGGTCCACTACACCGGCAGGCCCAGCAGCCTCACGGAGGTGCCCCGCTTCGCGGAACACGCGGGCGGCGCCCGGGTCTTCCTCAAGCGCGAGGACCTCAACCACACCGGCTCGCACAAGATCAACAACGTGCTCGGCCAGGCCCTGCTCACCAAGCGCATGGGCAAGACCCGCGTCATCGCCGAGACCGGCGCGGGCCAGCACGGCGTCGCCACCGCGACCGCCTGCGCGCTCTTCGGCCTCGAATGCACCATCTACATGGGCGAGATCGACACCGAGCGCCAGGCCCTGAACGTGGCCCGGATGCGCATGCTCGGCGCCGAGGTCATCGCCGTGAAGTCCGGCAGCCGCACCCTGAAGGACGCCATCAACGAGGCGTTCCGCGACTGGGTCGCCAACGTGGACCGCACCCACTACCTCTTCGGGACCGTGGCGGGACCGCACCCCTTCCCCGCCATGGTGCGCGACTTCCACCGCGTGATCGGCGTCGAGGCCAGGCGGCAGATCCTGGAGCGCGCCGGACGGCTGCCGGACGCCGCCATCGCCTGTGTGGGCGGCGGCTCCAACGCCATCGGCCTGTTCCACGCCTTCATCCCGGACGCGGACGTCCGCCTCGTCGGCTGCGAGCCCGCGGGCCACGGCGTCGAGACCGGCGAGCACGCGGCCACGCTGACCGCGGGCGAGCCCGGCATCCTGCACGGCTCGCGGTCGTACGTGCTCCAGGACGAGGAGGGCCAGATCACCGAGCCCTACTCGATCTCGGCGGGCCTGGACTACCCCGGCATCGGCCCCGAGCACGCCTACCTCAAGGACAGCGGGCGCGGCGAGTACCGCGCGGTCACGGACGACGCGGCCATGCGGGCGCTGCGGCTGCTCTCCCGCACGGAAGGCATCATCCCGGCCATCGAAAGCGCCCACGCGCTCGCCGGGGCCCTGGAGGTCGGCAAGGAGCTCGGCAAGGACGGGCTGATCGTCGTCAACCTCTCCGGGCGCGGCGACAAGGACATGGACACGGCCGCGCGCTACTTCGGCCTGTACGACACGGACGCCGCCGTCGAGGCGGACGCGGCGGCCACCGCCGAGATCGAGGGGGACGCCAAGTGAGCGGCGCTGTATCCACCGGCGGCAACATCCGGCTGCTCGACGAGACCCTCGCCGCCGCCAGGGCCGAGGGCAGGTCGGCCCTCATCGCCTATCTGCCCGCCGGGTTCCCGACGGTCGACGGCGGCATCGCGGCCGTCAAGGCGGTCTTCGACGGCGGCGCCGACGTGGTCGAGGTCGGCCTGCCGCACAGCGACCCGGTCCTCGACGGCCCGGTCATCCAGACCGCCGACGACATCGCCCTGCGCGGCGGCCTCAAGATCCGTGATGTGATGCGCACGGTCCGCGAGGCGTACGCGGCGACCGGCAAACCGGTGCTGGTCATGACGTACTGGAACCCCATCGACCGCTACGGCGTGGAGCGCTTCACCGCCGAGCTCGCCGAGGCGGGCGGCGCCGGGTGCATCCTGCCCGACCTGCCCGTCCAGGAGTCGGCCCAGTGGCGGGAGCACGCCGAGAAGCACGGCCTCGCGACCGTCTTCGTCGTCGCGCCCTCCAGCCGGGACGAGCGGCTCGCCACGATCACGGCGGCGGGCTCCGGCTTCGTCTACGCCGCATCGCTGATGGGCGTCACCGGCACCCGCGAGTCCGTCGGCGAGCAGGCGCAGGAACTGGTGCGGCGCACCAGGGCCACCACGGAACTGCCGGTCTGCGTCGGCCTCGGCGTCTCCAACGCGCGCCAGGCCCGCGAGGTCGCGGGCTTCGCCGACGGCGTGATCGTCGGCTCCGCCTTCGTGCAGCGCATGCTGGACGCCGAGGACGAGGCCGCCGGGCTCGCCGCCGTGCGCGCGCTCGCCGGTGAACTCGCCGACGGGGTGCGCGGCACGGCGTAACGGCCGGTACGGGGCCCCGGCACGGGCGCTCACTCGTACGGGTGGAGATGGACCGGGGAGGCACGCTCGTGCCTCCCCGGTTCGTTGGCGGGGTGTGAGTGAGAAGAACCGTGAGGGAAAGCGATCGGCCCGCGAGCGGATGGCCGAGGAGCGACAGCGGCAGCGGTCGCGCGACAAGCAGCGCCGGGCGCTGATCGTGGGCGCCGCGGTGGTCGGCGTCCTCGGCCTCGCCGCCGTGGTGGGCCTGCTCGCCGCGGGATCGGGCGACGACAAGAGCGACACCTCGGGGCCCGTGACCGTCCCCAAGGGCGCGGTCGGGGAGGACTCGCTGACGCTCCCGCTGGGCAAGGAGAGCGCCAAGTCGACCCTCACCATCTGGGAGGACTTCCGCTGCCCCGCCTGCAAGGGCTTCGAGGACGCGTATCGCTCGACGGTCCACGAGCTCGCCGACCAGGGCCAGCTCAAGGTCGAATATCACCTGGCCACGCTCATCGACGGGAACATGGGGGGCAGCGGCTCGCTCCGCGCCGCCAACGCCGCGGGCTGCGCCCAGGACGCCGGGAAGTTCCCCGAGTATCACGACGTGCTCTTCAAGAACCAGCCCCCGGAGCCGGACGACGCCTTCGGGAAGAACGACAAGCTGATCGAGCTCGCCGGTGAAGTCGAGGGACTCGACACGGACTCGTTCAAGAAGTGCGTCCATGACGGCACGCACGACAAGTGGGTCGAGAAGTCCCACCAGGCCTTCCAGGACGCGAAGCTCCAGGGCACGCCGACCGTGCGGCTGAACGGCAAGGACATCTTCGGCGACCAGAAGAACCCGCTGACCCCGGCGAAGCTGCGCCAGATGGTGCAGGACGCGAACCGCGGCTGAGACCTTTCGGCGGGGGCGCCCGTTATGGACCCGTAGCCGGGCTGGTTGCCGTCCCCGCCGCCCGGCACGGTAGCGTCGGTCCTGCCATGGACCTTGCCTTCATCCCCAGTCCCTCGCGCGGTGTGGTCGAACTCGGCCCCATTCCGCTGCGTGGCTACGCGTTCTGCATCATCATCGGCGTCTTCGTGGCCGTCTGGCTCGGCAACAAGCGGTGGATCGCCCGCGGAGGCCAGTCCGGCACCGTGGCCGACATCGCCGTGTGGGCCGTGCCGTTCGGTCTCGTCGGCGGGCGTCTCTACCACGTGATCACGGACTATCAGCTGTACTTCAGCGAGGGCCGTGACTGGGTGGACGCCTTCAAGATCTGGGAGGGCGGGCTCGGCATCTGGGGCGCGATCGCGCTCGGCGCGGTCGGCGCGTGGATCGGCTGCCGCAGGCGGGGCATCCCGCTGCCCGCCTGGGCCGACGCGCTGGCCCCCGGCATCGCCCTCGCCCAGGCCATCGGCCGCTGGGGCAACTGGTTCAACCAGGAGCTGTACGGCAAGGCCACCGATGTGCCCTGGGCGCTGAAGATCACCTCCGCGGAGGACGGCCGGGTCCCGGGCACGTACCACCCCACGTTCCTCTACGAGTCGCTGTGGTGCGTCGGCGTCGCCCTGCTCGTCATCTGGGCCGACCGCCGCTTCAAGCTCGGGCACGGGCGGGCGTTCGCGCTGTACGTGGCCTCGTACTGCGCCGGGCGCGGCTGGATCGAGTACATGCGGGTGGACGACGCCCACCACGTCCTCGGTCTGCGGCTCAATGTGTGGACCGCGATCGTGGTGTTCCTGCTCGCGGTGGTCTACCTGGTCATCTCGGCACGGACGCGGCCGGGCCGCGAGGAGATCGTCGAGCCGGTCGCCCCCGGCGCGGAGAGCGGGGACGAGACCCCGGCGAAGGCCGAAGCGGACTCGGTCCCGGAGCGGAAGTCCGCGCCGGAACCCGGCTCGGACCCGGAGCCGAAGGCTGACTCGAAGGCCGGGCCGAAGCCGGAGTCGGCCGACAAGAGCTGAACGCCCACGGCTGTGGGTCGTGCGGGAACGGGCCGCCGGATCAGGTGATCCGGCGGCCCGTTCTCATGCCGGGGTCAGGGCGCGCGGTCCGGTCGGCGGTGCGGTCACGAGGCCGGGCCTTGCGCCGGGCCGTTCGCGCGGGCGTCGATCTCCTTGCGGTACGGCATGGACGCCGAGGCGCCCGGCCGCTCGACGGAGACCGCCGCTGCCGCCGACGCCCAGTGAAGGGCGTCCGCCATGGGCCTGCCCTCGGCGAGCGCCACGGCCAGCGCCCCCGCGAAGGTGTCGCCCGCGCCGGTGGTGTCGACCGCCGTGGTCTCCCTGGCCGGGACCGTGACGGGTTCGGCGCCCCGGGCCGCGTACAGGCTGCCGCGCGAGCCGAGGGTGACGACGACCTCGGGGACGTGCGAGAGCAGGGCGAGCGCGGCGGCCCGGGGGTCGTCGAAGACGCCGGTGAGCGTGGTCGCCTCGTACTCGTTGGGCAGCAGCAGATCGGTCGCCGCGAGGAGCGCGTCGGGCAGCGGCTGGGCGGGGGCCGGGGTGAGGATCGTGCGGACGCCGTGGCCGCGGGCGGCCCGGGCGGCGGCGAGCACGCCGTCGACGGGGACCTCCAGCTGGAGGAGCAGGGCGTCGGCGGAGGCGATCAGGGCCTCGTCGCCCGCCGAGAGGGCGTCGACGGTGCCGTTGGCGCCGGGGATGACGACGATCGCGTTGCCGCCCTTGTCGTCGACGACGATGTGCGCGGTGCCCGACTGGGTCTCGACGGTGCGCAGCAGGTCCGTGTCGACGCCGGACTGGGCGAGGGCGCAGCGCAGCTGTGTGCCGTAGGAGTCGGTGCCGACCGCGCCGATCAGAGAGACGGTGGCGCCCGCACGGGCCGCCGCGACGGCCTGGTTGGCGCCCTTGCCGCCGGGGAGCGTGCGGAACTCCCGGCCCGTGACGGTCTCGCCGCGCTGCGGGGCCCTGGCGACGTAGGTGACGAGATCCATGTTGGCGCTGCCTAGGACGGCGATGTGGGGGGTGTGCGTCATGGG
>NZ_JASKYR010000648.1:0-4048 GCF_041028215.1 Streptomyces flavofungini | reverse complement strand
GCCCATGACCGTCCCCGCCGAGGGCCTCCCGGCCCGGGTCCGCATCCATGAGGTCGGCGCGCGCGACGGCCTGCAGAACGAGAAGTCGGTCGTCCCGACGGAGGTCAAGGCGGAGTTCATCCACCGCCTGGCCGACGCGGGCCTGACCACCGTCGAGGCGACCAGCTTCGTGCACCCCAAGTGGGTGCCCCAACTGGCCGACGCAGAGGCGCTCTTCCCGCTCCTCGGTGACCTCCCGGGCGTCCACCTGCCGGTCCTCGTGCCGAACGAACGGGGCCTTGAGCGGGCCACGGCGCTCGGCGCGGACCGCGTGGCCGTCTTCGCCAGCGCCACCGAGTCCTTCGCCAAGGCCAACCTCAACCGCACGGTCGACGAGGCCCTCGCGATGTTCGCCCCGGTGGTCTCCCGCGCCAAGGAGCGGCAGGCGCATGTCCGCGGCTATCTCTCGATGTGCTTCGGCGACCCGTGGGAGGGCCCGGTCGGCATCGGCCAGGTCGTCCGGGTCTGCCGGGCCCTGCTGGACATGGGCTGCGACGAGCTGAGCCTCGGTGACACCATCGGCGTGGCCACGCCCGGCCATGTCACCGCGCTGCTCGGCGCGTTGACCGACGCGGGAGTCCCCGTGGACCGCGTCGGCGTCCACTTCCACGACACGTACGGCCAGGCGCTCGCCAACACCCTGCAAGCCCTGCGGCACGGCGTGACCACGGTCGACGCCTCCGCGGGCGGCCTGGGCGGCTGCCCGTACGCGAAGAGCGCCACCGGAAACCTCGCCACCGAGGACCTCGTCTGGATGCTGCGAGGACTCGGCATCGAGACCGGGGTCGATCTGGGCCGTCTCAGCGCCACCAGCGCCTGGATGGCCGACCAGCTGGGCCGACCGAGCCCGTCCCGCACCGTCCGCGCCCTGACCCACCAGGAGCAGTGAGTACACGATGGACCACCGCCTGAGCCCCGAGCTCACGGAACTCCGCCGCACCGTCGAGGCGTTCGCCCACGACGTCGTCGCCCCCAAGATCGGCGACCTATACGAACGGCACGAGTTCCCCTACGAAATCGTCCGCGAGATGGGCCGCATGGGCCTGTTCGGCCTGCCCTTCCCCGAGGAGTACGGCGGGATGGGCGGCGACTATTTCGCCCTCGGCATCGCCCTGGAGGAGCTCGCCCGCGTCGACTCCTCCGTGGCGATCACCCTGGAGGCGGGCGTCTCGCTCGGCGCCATGCCGCTGCACCTGTTCGGCACGGAGGAGCAGAAGCGCGAGTGGCTGCCGCGCCTCTGCTCCGGCGAGCTGCTCGGCGCCTTCGGGCTGACCGAGCCGGACGGCGGCTCGGACGCGGGCGGCACGCGCACGACGGCCGTGCGCGACGGCGACGAGTGGGTGATCAACGGCTCCAAGTGCTTCATCACCAACTCAGGGACGGACATCACGGGCCTGGTCACGGTCACCGCCGTCACGGGGCGCAAGCCGGACGGCCGCCCGCTGATCTCCGCGATCATCGTGCCGTCGGGGACGCCGGGCTTCACGGTCGCCGCTCCGTACTCGAAGGTGGGGTGGAACGCCTCGGACACCCGGGAGCTGTCCTTCTCCGACGTCCGCGTCCCCGCGGCGAACCTGCTGGGCGAGGAGGGCCGCGGGTACGCGCAGTTCCTGCGCATCCTCGACGAGGGCCGCGTCGCGATCTCCGCGCTGGCCACCGGGCTCGCCCAGGGCTGCGTGGACGAGTCGGTGAAGTACGCCAGGGAGCGGCACGCCTTCGGCAGGCCGATCGGCTCGAACCAGGCCATCCAGTTCAAGATCGCCGACATGGAGATGCGGGCGCACATGGCCCGCGTCGGGTGGTACGACGCGGCCTCGCGCATGGTCGCCGGGGAGCCGTTCAAGAAGGAGGCGGCGATCGCGAAGCTGTACTCCTCGACGGTGGCCGTGGACAACGCCAGGGAGGCCACGCAGATCCACGGCGGCTACGGCTTCATGAACGAGTACCCCGTGGCCAGGATGTGGCGGGACTCCAAGATCCTGGAAATCGGCGAGGGCACCAGCGAGGTGCAGCGGATGCTGATCGCCAGGGAGCTGGGTTTCGCGGGCTGAGGCCGGGCAAGGCGAGACGGCGGCGGTTCGGCGGGTGCGATGAGGCGCGCCCGCCGGGACACCGGCCTGACAGGTGTGACGGGTGTGACGCGAGAGCCTCTGGACTCGGCGTCTGCTTAGGCTAGCCTAAGCACACTTAGTGGCCCCGCCACCGCACCGCCCGGCCGGTGGCCCCGCCACCGCACCGTCACGAAAGCAGAGAACCATGCCCCAGTCCCGTTTCTCCCGACTGCCCGCCCCGTCCCGCCGCGGCATACTCGCGGCCGGTGGCGCCCTCGGCCTCACCGCCGTCCTGGCGGCCTGCGGCGACGAGAAGAAGGGCGACGGCGGCGGCGACGCGGGCGGCGGTGCGGGCAAGAGCGGCCCCTGGAGCTTCAAGGACGACCGCGGCACGACGGTCAAGCGCGACGCGACGCCGAAGAACATCGTGGCGTTCACGGGCGTGGCCGCGGCCCTGTTCGACTACGGCATCGAGGTCAAGGGCGTCTTCGGCCCGACGAAGACCAAGGACGGCAAGCCCGACGTCCAGGCCGGCGACATGGACGTCGACAAGCTGACCGTCATCGGCAACGAATGGGGCCAGTTCAACATCGAGAAGTACGCGGGCCTCGCCCCGGACGTGCTGATCTCCACGATGTTCGACGACAAGGGCACCCTCTGGTACGTGCCGGAGGAGAGCAAGGACAAGATCCTCAAGCTGGCCCCCAGCGTCGGCGTCAGCGTCTACGACCGCCAGCTCACCCACCCCCTCCAGCGCATCCTGGCCCTCGCCGAGTCGCTGGGCGCGGATGTGAAGTCGGACAAGGTGGTCAAGGCGAAGAAGCGCTTCGAGGAGGCGTCCGAGCGGCTGCGCAAGGTCGCCAAGGCGCACAAGGACATCAGGGTCCTCGTCGGCTCCGCGAGCCAGGACCTGTTCTACGTCTCCGGCTCGAACCTCTCCGTCGACCTGGAGTACTTCAAGGCGCTCGGCGTGAACATCGTCGAGCCGCCCGAGAAGGCCAAGAAGGCCTCCGGCGGCTGGTTCGAGAACCTGAGCTGGGAGAACGTCGACAAGTACGACGCGGACCTGATCATGATGGACAACCGCACCTCCGCGATCCAGCCGGCCGACCTGACCAAGCCGACCTGGAAGAAGCTGCCCGCCGTCAAGGCCGGACAGGTCATCCCGCGCATCGCGGAGCCGATCTTCTCCTACGACAAGTGCGCGCCGATCCTCGAAGACCTCGCCGACGCGATCGAGAAGGCCAAGAAGCTGAAGTAGGACCGCACGACAGCGCATTCCACCAGTTCCACCGGCCGCCCCCTCCGCCCTCGCGCGCGGAGGGGGCGGTCTCGCTGTGCGGGCCCGGGGTTCAACCCCAGGAGTGGTTAGGTTAGGCTCACCTTACTTAGTGCCTCACCTGGAGGAAGTTCATGCGCTCGCACCTGCTCAACGACACCACGGCGGAGCAGCTCATCGAACGCCGCCTCGTCGACTGGACCGCCCAGCGCCTCGGCCTCGGCCCCGCCGCCCGCGGGATGCTCACCGGCGGCGGCGACCAGGCCGACCTGCGGGCCCTGCGGCTCGCCCGCGAGCGGTCCGGGGCCCGCGCCCCCGAGACCCTGCGCCTCCTCACCTCCGAGGACGGCCACGAGGGCGTCCGGAGGACGGCCCGGCTGCTCGGACTCGGCGAGGACGCCGTCGTGGCGGTCCGCGCCGACCGGGCCGGGCGGATGCGGACCGTGGCGCTCGCCCGTGAGCTGGAGCGCTGCTCGCGCGACGGGCTCTTCCCCCTCGCGGTCGTCGCCGCGGCGGGCTCCCCCGGCCTCGGCGCCGCCGACCCGCTGCCCGAGATCGCCGAGCTCTGCGCCCGGTACGGCAGCAGGCTGCATGTGAACACCGCGTACGGCTGCGGGCTGCTCGCCTCCCGCGCGCACCGGCACGTCCTTGACGGCGTCGAACGCGCCGACTCCGTCAC
>NZ_JASKYR010000647.1:0-4460 GCF_041028215.1 Streptomyces flavofungini | reverse complement strand
GTACGACCTCACCGGGGCGCGTGGCCCAGCGCCCCGTGGTGAGAACGAGGTCGTCGACCGCACCGCCGCGCGCACCCCGGCCGACGACGGTCATCGGCCACGCCTGCGAGGTCGGCGCGGCCTTCGAGGTCTGCGAGGTCGGCGAGGCGCCCGAAGCGCCTGGCCCGGAGGAGGCCGTCTCGATGTGCGGGGTGACCGACACCGTGCGGAACGGGCCCGCCACGGCCGTCACCCCCTCGGCGCGCCCGGTCGCTCTCGCCTGCCCGGCGCCGACGTGCGCGGCGTCGTACTCGACGGACAGATGCGCGCCGCGCTGCCGGGCGAAGGCGTCCTCGAACGGCGCGCCCGAGACCGCCAGAAGCGAACCTCCCAGGACGGACGCGGCGACCGCCATCAGCACCGTCAGAGCGATCACGAGTGTCTGCACCCGGCGCCGTCCCACGCCCGAGCGCACCACCCGGCCCAACGCGCTCAACGGGACACCCCCGCGCCGACGTCCCCGGCGACCCGGCCGTCGACGATCCGGCCGTCGGCGATGCGCACCGTGCGGTGGGTGCAGGAGCGGGCCAGGGCGAGATCGTGCGTGACCACGACCACGGTCTGCCCCTCGGAGTTGAGCTCCCTGAGCAGGCGGCCGACGTCCTCGCCCGCCGCTGTGTCGAGCGCGCCGGTGGGCTCGTCGGCCAGGATCAGCGGCGGGCGGTTCATCAACGCCCGTGCTATCGCGACGCGTTGGCGTTCACCGCCGGAGAGGCGCCCCGGATGGGCGCGGGCGTGCCGGTCGATGCCCAGGGTCTCCAGGAGCTCGGCCGCCCGGCGGTGCGCCGCGCCGCGTGCCGTCCCGGCGAGCAGGGCGGGCAGCGTGACGTTGTCCGTGACGGTCAGGTCGTCGAGCAGGTTGAAGAACTGGAAGACCATGCCGATCCTCGTGCGCCGGAAGCGGGCCGCCGCGGCCTCGCTCAGCCGGTCGACCCGTACGCCGTCCACGGTGACCGTCCCCGTGCCCGGCCGGTCCAGGCCCGCGATCAGGTTCAGCAGCGTGGACTTGCCGCTGCCCGAGGGCCCGAGGACGGCGACCGCCTCGCCGGGCCACACCCGCAGCGCCGCCTTGCGCAGCGCGGGCGGACCGTCGTCGTACGCGCGACCCACGTCGCTCAGCTCGATCAACGGGTCTTCCATCAGGGCTCCTTGGGTTCGTGCGGGGTGGGTCCGCGCATCCGGTCCCTGGAAGCTAGGCGGCCCCGCGCCGGTGCCACGTCCTTCGCCCGAGCCCTTTGCGGTCCTCCCGCGGAAGGAGGCCCTCCCTGCGTCCTCCTTGAGAAGTAGGCGGCTGACGTACACGGCGTCCCGGAACCGACCGCCGAGACGGATGCCGCACGCCCCCAGGAGTGGTGAGAATGTGCCGGTGGAGAACGGAAGCGCGACGAGCGGACGCGCGACGAACGCGAGCGCGCTGAAGGAACGGCTGCGGGAGGCGGCCCGTCGCGCGCTGCGCCCGACCGGCCCCGCACCGCGCCTCACCCGGCGCGGACAGTACTTCGACCTGCTGGTCGCGGCGGCCTTCGCGATCGCCACGGTGTACTACGCCCTCGATGTCGCCGACAACCAGGTCCGCGAGGTGCTGCTGGGCGTGGGCCGGGCGGTCCAGCCGTCGGGCACCGACGCGCGGATCGCCCTGAGCGCCCTGGCGCTCGCCGCTTCGGGCGCGCTGATGCTGCGCCGCCGCCACCCGCTGGCCGTGCTGTGCGTGGTGACCTGCGCGGCGCTGCTGACCCCGCAGGACGTGCAGCGGCTGACGTTCTATCCGCTCGTGGTCGCCGTCTACAGCGCCGCCGCCTACAGCCCCTACCGCGTCCCCGCCCTCACGGCCGTGCCGACCGCCGTCCTCCTGGTCTTCGCCTCCGGCACCTCGACCACCCATGTCTACCCGTACCAGCCGGGCATCGTCCCCAACGAGTACGTGGCGCTGTGGATTCTCGGCCCGCTGGCGATGGCCGCCAACGGCCTGCGGACCTGGCGGGTCCGCACGGACGAGGGCCGCGCCCGGCTGGCCGCCGTCGAACGCGAGCAGGCCGAGGCCCTGCACCGCGCCGTCGCCGAGGAGCGCGCCAGGATCGCCCGCGAACTGCACGACGTCGTCACCCACAACGTCAGCGTCATGGTCATCCAGGCCGGTGCCGCCCGCAGGGTCATGCGGGTCGTCCCGGACGAGGCCGACGAGGCGCTGCTCGCCGTCGAGGCGAGCGGCCGGGCCGCCATGACGGAGCTGCGCCACGTCATGGGGCTGCTCACGATGGACGGTACGGGCCACGGGGCGACCCGGGCCGACGATCCGGCCCCGCGGGCCGGGGATCTGGCCCCCCAGCCGGACCTCGACCAGCTGGAGACCCTGGTGGGCCGGGTCCGTGACACGGGTCTGCCGGTCGACCTGAAGGTCGTGGGACCGGCCCGCCCCATGCCCTCCGGCATCGGGCTCACCGCCTACCGCGTCGTCCAGGAAGCCCTGACCAACACGGTCAAGCACGCGTCCGGGGCCAAGGCCACCGTCTGCGTCGAGTACGCCCCCGACCGGCTCCGCGTGGAGGTCTCCGACACCGGGGGCTCGCCGGGACCCGGCGCGTCCGCCGGGAACGGGCGCGGACTGCTCGGCCTGCGCGAGCGCCTCTCCGTCTACGACGGAACCCTGCACTCCGGCCGCCGCCTCACCGGCGGCTACCGTGTCGAGGCCCTGATCCCCCTGGAGGCACCGTGACCAACCCGCCGCTGCGTGTGGTGCTCGCCGACGACCAGACGCTCGTCCGTACCGGATTCCGCATGATCCTGCGCTCGGGCGGCATCGAGGTGGTCGCCGAGGCCGTCGACGGCCGCGAAGCCGTGGACGCGGTGCGCCSCACCCGGCCCGACGTGGTCCTGATGGACGTCCGGATGCCGGAGATGGACGGCTTGGAGGCCACGCGCCGCATCCTCGACGGGCGGGCGCGGGAGGGCGCTCCGGGCGAGGGCCTGCCGGGCGTGCCCCGGGTCGTCATCCTGACCACCTTCGACCTCGATCAGTACGTCTACGCCGCCCTGTCCGCCGGGGCCAGCGGCTTCCTGCTCAAGGACGTCACCCCGGAGCAGCTGATCTCCGCCGTGGGCACGGTCCGCTCCGGCGACGCCCTGCTCGCCCCGGCCGTCACCCGGCGCCTGGTGGAGCGCTTCACGCGGCAGGACAGCCACACCACCACCGTCCACCGGGACCTCGCCTCGCTCACGCCGCGCGAACGCGAGGTGCTCGGCCAGGTGGCACGCGGCCTGAGCAACGCCGAGGTGGCCGACCGCCTGCACCTGGCCGAGACGACCGTCAAGACCCACGTGTCCCGCGTCCTCGCCAAGCTCCAGCTGCGCGACCGCGTCCAGGCCGTGATCGTCGCCTACGAGACGGGCCTGGTCAGCATCGGCCACCAGGCGCCCGCCGAGCACGGGTGAACGGCCCCCGCCCGTGCGGGCGCCGGGAAGTGGCGGGCACGAAGTGGGTCTCCGCCTGGACGCGGACATGCAGCGCGGCGCCGAACGGGCAGCCCGGTGCCAGTTCGTCGAGCAGGGCACCGGCCTCCGCGCGCAGCGCCGAGAGCCGCGCGTGGTAGGGGCGAAGCACCTCCGGCGCGGTCATCATGGCGCGCAGGTGTTCCCGGTCGATGGCCGATGAGGGTGCCTCCCGCAGGGCGGCCAGGGCCAGTCGCCGGGTCCGGTCGGGCGCGGAGTGGAGCAGGTGGACCAGCAGATAGGTCGGTGTCCGGTTGCGCAGGTCCTCGCCGGGGCCGTCGCGCAGATCGTCCTCGTCGTTGCGGAACTGCGCCAGCATGCCCAGGATCTGGCCGAAGCGGTGCCATCTTGCGACCCGTCCGGCACGGGCGTCGGTGCGGTGGTCCGAAGCGGTGGCCAACCGCGCGGCCATGGAACAGGCCATGGCGTAGACGGCGCCGCTCTTGTCCCGGTAGACGTCGAGGATGGTCTGCGGGGTGGTCTGCTCGGGCCGGATGAGGAGGTCGCCGAGCTGGCCGTTGCTCGCCGTCGTCCAGGCGCGCAGGTAGGCCGCCGTCAGTTCGTCGCGTACGGCGCCGGGGGCGTCCACGGCCGCCAGGGCGCGCAGCGGCAGGGCGTATCCGCACTCCAGGGCCGCGGTCAGGGCGGCGCCGCGCGAGATCCCGTACAACTGGGGCCCCGTGTCGCCGTCGGCGAAGTCGTCGAAGGCGTTGGCGGCACGCCACCACAGGGCGTGGGCCGCGGCGACCGGGACGGCCGGGGCGGGATCGCCGGTCAGGGCGCCGTGCACCAGGAAGGGCAGGGAGTGTTCGAGTGGTGAGGCCCTTCCGTGGCTCACGAGCCTGCTGACGGAGGCCCGCAGGGGGGCCTGCTGGGGAGGGTAGGCGTCGAGGAGTCCGGCGAGGTAGTCCGGTACGCGGGGCAGGGTGCGGGCC
>NZ_JASKYR010000646.1:0-3430 GCF_041028215.1 Streptomyces flavofungini | reverse complement strand
GCCGAGTTAGGCGATGCTGGCCCGGCCCCTGCTGATCAGATGGCGCACCGCCGTACGGGCCGCGGCGACGTTGTCGATCGCGATGTGGTCGTGCGGCAGGTCGTACTCGCGCTCGCCGAGGAGGACCAGCGGCACGTCGTCGTCGCGCTGGCGCAGGTCCTCCTCGGCGAGCTCCAGCGGGCTCATGATCAGGCCGTCGATCACCCGGGCCCGGAAGCCCTGGCTGACCAGGATCTCCTGCTCGCGCTCGCCGCGGGTGTGGTCGAGAAGGACGGTGATGTCATGCTCGGCCGCCGCGTCGATGATGGCCCCGGCGAGCTCGGCGAAGTAGGGGTTGCCGAGTTCGGGCACGGCCAGCGCGATGATGCCGGTGCGCCCTTTCCGCAGGTGACGGGCGGTCAGGTTGGGCCGGTAGCCCAGCTCGTCGATGGACTGCTGCACACGCTCCCGCATCGCCGGGGTGACGTGCTGGTACTTGTTCACCACGTTCGAGACGGTCTTGATCGAGACGCCCGCGTGTTCCGCGACGTCCTTGAGGCTCACCCGCACCTACATCTCCCTGCGTCAAGAAGTCCCCGCTCGCCGGGGCGCTTGTCATGACCCTGGACAGCACGGCGGGGGCCGTGCTGTCATGCCAACTGCCGTCGTTTCTAACGTTGTACAGATTCGTTGTACCGACTGCAGTCACGAGCCGCCACCCTTCCTCGACAAGGAGGATCCGTGCGCCCCCGACTCACCAGATCCCGACCCGCACGTCCCGGACGCCCCAGAGGTGTCCGGCACCGACTCGCCCTGCTGCTCACCGTCGCCCTCGCCTTCGCCGGACTCAGCGCGGTGCCCGCGGCGAACGCGGCCGACGAACCCGGAGAAGTCCACGGTCTCAAGGGCGAGTACTACACCCAGTCCGCCCCCGGTGCCTTCGACTTCCACGAGCTCAAGGCCACCGGCTTCGACGCGAACATCGACTTCGACAACCTCGACCCGCGCCTCGCCTTCGCCACCGGCAAGGCCGACGACGCCACCGTCCGCTGGACCGGCAAGGTCGTCCCCGCCAAGACCGGCGCCCACACGTTCTCGATCATCGGGGACAACGGCTTCCGGCTCTGGGTCGACGGCAAGCAGGTCATCGACCACTGGGTCGACGACTGGGACAAGGAGCAGACCGGCGCGCCCGTCGAGCTGACCGCGGGCAAGGCCTACGACATCAAGGTGGAGTACTTCGAGCACTACGGAGGCTCCAACCTGCACCTGCGCTGGACCGAGCCCGGCGGCACCAAGAAGGCCATCCCGCGCTCCGCGTTCCGCCTGCCCGACGGCTTCGACTACAACGGCGCCACCGACGCCACGGTCCTCGCCGACGGCCGCACCCTGAAGCTCGCCTTCGCGCAGAAGATCGCCGCCCCGCCGGCCGGGACCGACAGCCATGTCGAGGCGGTCATCGGCGGCGCCAAGTGGCCGCTGAGCAGCGTCAGGAGTGACCCGAAGGACGACCGGGCCCTCCTCGTCGAGCTGGGGGAGCCGGTCGTCGGCAACAAGGAGGGCACCGCACGCGGCACCGCCGACCTCCGCTACGACGGCAAGGGCGGCCTCAAGGGCCAGGACGGCAAGGAGGTCGCCGCGTTCTGGAGCAGCGGCAAGAACCTCTCCACGTACGAGCTGCGCACCAAGTGGGCCGACAAGGTCACGCCGGGCAACGCCCACCGCGAGTACCCGCGCCCCCAGCTCAAGCGCGACGTCTGGGAGAACCTCAACGGCAACTGGCAGTTCCAGTCGGCGAAGAAGGGCGAACAGCCCCCGGTCGGCAAGCGGCTCAAGGAGAAGATCCTCGTGCCCTTCCCGGTCGAGTCCCAGCTCTCCGGCCTGGAGCGGCACGAGGACCGCATGTGGTACCGCCGCACCTTCACCGTCCCGAAGAACTGGAAGGTCGGCGACGGCAAGCGCCTCAAGCTCAACTTCGGCGCCGTCGACTGGCAGTCCGAGGTCTACGTCAACGGCAAGAAGGTCACCGAGCACCAGGGCGGCTACGACAAGTTCAGCGCCGACGTCACCGACGCGCTGAAGCCCGGCCGCACCCAGGAGCTGATCGTCGGCGTCTACGACCCGACCGACGCCGCGAACGGCGAGAACCCGCCGATCGGCAAGCAACGCCTGGACCCCAGCGGCATCTGGTACACCCCGTCCTCCGGCATCTGGCAGACGGTGTGGATGGAGCCGGTGGCCGCCGACCACGCGGACTCGCTCCTGATCACGCCGGACGTCAAGGACCGGACCGTGAGCGTGACGGCCCAGGGCGTCCGCGACGGCGTGCCGGTCACGGCCACGGCGTACGAGGGCAAGCGCAAGGTCGCCGAGGTGACGGGGCGCACCGGCAAGCCGCTCACGCTGAAGATCGCCAAGCCGCGCCTCTGGTCGCCCGACGACCCCTTCCTGTACGACCTGAAGGTGAACGTCGGCAAGGACCGCGTCAAGAGCTACTTCGGCATGCGCTCCATCTCCGTGGAGAAGGTGAACGGCACCCCGCGCACCGTCCTCAACGGCAAGCCGGTCTTCATGATGGCCACGCTCGACCAGGGCTTCTGGCCCGACGGCCTGCACACCGCGCCGAGCGACGAGGCCCTCGCGTACGACCTGAAGATGCACAAGGAGATGGGCTTCAACTCCGTGCGCAAGCACATCAAGGTCGAGCCCGACCGGTGGTTCTACTGGGCGGACAAGCTGGGTCTGCTCGTCTGGCAGGACATGCCCGCGATGACGGCCGGGGTCAATCCGTCCACCGCCGCCCGCGCCGAGTTCGAGCGCGAGATGAAGATCATGATCGACCAGCACCGGAACAGCCCGTCGGTCATCATGTGGGTCACGCTGAACGAGGGCTGGGGCCAGTACGACGAGGGGCGCCTCGCCACCCAGGCCAAGTCCTGGGACCCGACCCGCCTGGTCAACGGCATGTCGGGCCTCAACCTCGGCCGTGACGGCGGCACCGGCGACATCATGGACGAGCACGGCTACCCGAGCCCCGCGCTGCCGCCGCACCCGGACGGCAAGCGGGCCCTGATGGCGGGCGAGTACGGCGGTCTCGGTCTCGCGGTGCCCGGCCACGCGTGGTCGGTCCAGCAGTCCTACGTCGACGTCGACCCGGCGACGTACACGGACGACTACATCAAGAAGCTGGGGGAGGTGCGCGCCCTCGCCTGCAAGGGCGGCAACGGCGCGGTCTACACCCAGATCTCCGATGTGGAAGGCGAGTTGAACGGCCTGCTCACCTATGACCGCAAGGTCGTCAAGCCCGACGTGAAGCGGGTGAAGGCGGCGCACGACGCGCTGATCCGTGACGCGTCGAAGGAGACGGTGCCCGGCTGCTCCGGCTCCTGACCGGCCACAGGCACCCCATGGCTCGACCCTCCGGCCCGTCCCTCCCCGGGCGGGCCGGAGG
>NZ_JASKYR010000645.1:0-3919 GCF_041028215.1 Streptomyces flavofungini | reverse complement strand
GCGTGTGCCGCCCCCGGCAGCATTCCCACCGCGGCCCCAGTCGCCCCGGCCGCGACGAACCCCAGCACCGTACGCCGCGACGCGCGGCCCACCGCGGAAGACGATCCGTCCGCGGAAGACGATCCGTCCGCAGCAGCAGCCCCACCCGTGAAATCCGAAGAAGAAGTCATGACTCCATGCTGATCGCCACAACCGCCCCACCACCATGGGGGAAAGCACGGGTTTCCCGCCTGGGGGACAACCCCCAGAGCCTCCCAGGGGCGCAAGCCCTACCAGCTCACGCCCCACGGCTCCGGCCCCGCCGGTCGCACCTCGCAGCCCCAGCGGCCGACTACTTCCCCCGCCGCCGAATCCGGCTCCCCAGCCAGACCAGCGGATCGTACTTCCGGTCGGCCGCCCGCTCCTTCAGCGGAATCAGCGCGTTGTCCGTGATCTTGATGCCCTCCGGGCAGACCTCCGTACAGCACTTGGTGATGTTGCAGTAGCCGAGCCCGTGTTCGTCCTGTGCCGTCCGCTTGCGGTCGAGGCCGGTGTCCGACGCCGCGTCCAGCGGATGCATGTCCAGCTCGGCGACGCGCATCAGGAACCGGGGCCCCGCGAACGCGCCCTTGTTCTCCTCGTGGTCCCGCACGACATGGCAGGTGTCCTGGCACAGGAAGCACTCGATGCACTTGCGGAACTCCTGCGAGCGGTCCACGTCCGCCTGCTGCATGCGGTACTCGCCGGGTCCGAGGCCCTCCGGTGGCACGAACGCCGGGACCTCGCGCGCCTTGGTGTAGTTGAAGCCGACGTCCGTCACCAGGTCCCGCACCACGGGGAAGGCCCGCAGCGGAGTGACCGTGATGACCTCCTCGGGGGCGAAGACCGACATGCGGGTCATGCACATCAGCCGGGGCCGCCCGTTGATCTCCGCGGAGCACGAACCGCACTTGCCCGCCTTGCAGTTCCAGCGGACCGCCAGGTCGGGCGCCTGGGTGGCCTGGAGGCGGTGGATGATGTCGAGGACGACCTCGCCCTCGTTGACCTCGACCTCGAAGTCCTCCAGGCCGCCGCCGCCGGTGTCCCCGCGCCAGACCTTGAATTGCGCGTCGTACGAACTCACTCGTACAGCTCCTCTTCAGCCAGGTACTTGACCAGCTCTTCCTTTTCGAAGAGGGCGAGCAGGTCCGGGCGGATGGGCTCGGTCGTCTCACGGACGAGGTCGATCTGGCCGCGCACCGGATCGGTGGCCGCGAGGCCGCCGCTGGGGTCGGCGAGGCGGCAGAGCAGGTTGGCGCGGCGCCACTCGCGGTCCATCGCCGGGTGGTCCTCGCGGGTGTGGCCGCCGCGGCTCTCCGTGCGCTCCAGGGCGGCGCGCGCCACACACTCGCTGACCAGGAGCATGTTCCGCAGGTCGAGCGCGAGGTGCCAGCCCGGGTTGAACTGCCGGTGCCCCTCGACACCGGCGCGTCGCGCCCGTACCCGCAGCTCGGCCAGTTTCTCCAGCGCACGCGCCATCTCCGCCTCGCGCCGGATGATGCCGACCAGGTCGTTCATGGTCTGCTGGAGCTCCTGGTGGAGCGTGTACGGGTTCTCCGGCGTCGCCCCGGTCTCCGGGCCCTCCGCGCTGAACGGCCGCAGGGCCTCGGCCGCCGCCGTGTCCACCTGGGCCTCGTCCACCACGGGCCGGCCGGCGGCGGCGGGCCCGGTCGCGTACCTGGCCGCGTGCAGACCCGCGCGCCGCCCGAAGACCAGCAGGTCGGAGAGGGAGTTGCCGCCGAGCCTGTTGGAGCCGTGCATACCGCCCGCGACCTCACCGGCGGCGTAGAGCCCGGTCACCTCGCGCGCTGCGGCGGTGTCGGAGTCGACCGCGATGCCGCCCATCACGTAGTGACAGGTGGGCCCGACCTCCATCGCCTCCGCGGTGATGTCGACGTCCGCCAGCTCCTTGAACTGGTGGTACATCGACGGCAGCCGCCGCTTGATGACCTCGGCGGGCATCCGCGTCGACACGTCGAGGAAGACGCCGCCGTGCGGTGAGCCGCGGCCCGCCTTGACCTCGGCGTTGATGGCGCGCGCGACCTCGTCGCGGGGGAGCAGTTCGGGGGGCCTGCGGTTGTGGTCGGGGTCGTCGTACCAGCGGTCGCCCTCCTCCTCCGACTGCGCGTACTTCTCCTTGAAGACGTCGGGGACGTAGTCGAACATGAAGCGCTTGCCCTCGGAGTTGCGCAGGACACCGCCGTCGCCGCGCACCGACTCGGTGACGAGGATGCCCTTGACCGACGGGGGCCAGACCATGCCGGTCGGGTGGAACTGCACGAACTCCATGTTCAGCAGCGGCGCCCCGGCGAGCAGCGCCAGCGCGTGGCCGTCACCGGTGTACTCCCAGGAGTTCGACGTCACCTTGAAGGACTTGCCGATGCCGCCGGTCGCGAGGACCACGGCGGGCGCCTCCAGGACGAAGAAGCGGCCCGACTCGCGGTCGTAGCAGAAGGTGCCGCTGACCCGGTCGCCGTGCTTCAGGACGCGGGTGACCGTGCACTCCTGGAAGACCTTCAGGCGCGCCTCGTAGTCACCGTGCTCCCGGAAGTCCTCCTGCTGGAGCGAGACGATCTTCTGCTGGAGGGTGCGGATCAGCTCCAGGCCCGTGCGGTCGCCGACGTGGGCGAGGCGCGGGTACTCGTGGCCGCCGAAGTTGCGCTGGGAGATCCGGCCGTCCGGCGTACGGTCGAACAGGGCGCCCCAGGTCTCCAGCTCCCAGACCCGGTCGGGCGCCTCGCGCGCGTGCAGCTCCGCCATCCGCCACTGGTTGAGGAACTTGCCGCCGCGCAGGGTGTCGCGGAAGTGCACCTGCCAGTTGTCGCCGGAGTTCACATTGCCCATGGAGGCGGCGATGCCGCCCTCGGCCATCACCGTATGGGCCTTGCCGAACAGGGACTTGCAGATCACGGCCGTACGGGCGCCCTGCTCACGCGCCTCGATGGCGGCCCGCAGGCCCGCGCCCCCGGCACCCACCACGACGACGTCCCACTGCTGTCGTTCCACTTGCGCCATCAGAACAACCTCGGATCGTCGAAGGCACCGGACGCGATCAGGTACACGTAGAAGTCGGCGAGCGCGACGCTCACCAGGGACGCCCACGCGAGCAGCATGTGCCGGGCGTTCAGCCGCCCGATCCACTGCCACATGCGGTACCGCACCGGATGCTTGGAGAAGTGCTTGAGCTTGCCGCCGACGATGTGCCGACAGGAGTGGCAGGAGAGGGTGTACGCCCAGATCAGCCCGATGTTGACGAGGAAGACCAGGGTGCCGAGGCCCATATGGCCCCACGCGTAGTGCTCGTCCCTGAAGGCGAGCACGGTGTCAAACGTGAGGATGCCCGCGACCGGCACCGCCGCGTAGAAGAAGTACCGGTGGATGTTCTGGAGGATCAGCGGGAAACGCGTCTCTCCGGAGTACGTCTTGTGCGGCTCGGCGACCGCGCAGGCGGGCGGTGAGGCCCAGAAGCCGCGGTAGTAGGCCTTGCGGTAGTAGTAGCAGGTCAGACGGAAGCCGAGCGGGAAGATCAGGATGAGCAGGGCGGGGGAGAGGCCCCACCAGCTGCCGAAGAGCTCCCAGTTCGGGCCCGACCGCATGGGGGCGCAGTTCTCGGCAAGGCACGGCGAGTAGAACGGCGACACGTAGGGCGCCTGGTAGTAGTCCGCGTTCGCGAACGCCCGCCAGGTCGAGTAGACGACGAAGGCGAGCAGACCGGCGGCGGTCGCCGCGGGCGCCAGCCACCATCGGTCGGTCCGCAGATGGGCAGCGGCGATCGCGGCGCGCGTGCCGTCGCGCACTCCGCCGCCGGGGGCCGTTCCGCTCTTCGGTTGGGGTTCCGTGCCGGTGGCCAACGAGGCTCCACTCCTTCGTCCTGGCGTGCTGTGGGTTGCCGGGGGAGAAG
>NZ_JASKYR010000644.1:0-4201 GCF_041028215.1 Streptomyces flavofungini | reverse complement strand
TGCTGCTCCTGGTGGTCGTGTTTGCGGTCGTACAGGCCGTGCGCCCGCTGCCGACGCCGACCCTGAACCTCACCGCTGAGGAGTCCGTCTCCTTCGAGGGCGGCAAGCCGTCCGTGCCGTGGCCCGGCCAGGGCCAGGCCGCGATGGACGTCAACGGCATCGGCACGTTCGGTACCTCGGGCGCGCAGAAGCCCGTGCCGATCGCGAGCATCGCCAAGGTCATGACGGTCTACCTGATCCTCCGCGACCACCCGCTGGAGAAGGGCAAGGAGGGCCCGAAGATCCCCGTCGACGCCGCGGCGGAGAAGCACTACGAGACGGGCAAGGCGGAGAAGGAGTCCGTCGTCCGCGTCTCCGAGGGCCAGAAGATCACCGAGTACGAGGCGCTCCAGGCGGTCATGCTCCCGTCCGCCAACAACGTCGCCAAGCTGCTCGCCCGCTGGGACGGCAAGAGCGGCTCCGAGGACGCGTTCGTCGACAAGATGAACAAGACCGCCAAGGAGCTGGGGATGAAGAACACCCACTACACCGACCCCAGCGGCCTGGACAAGACGACCGTCTCCACCGCCGAGGACCTCGTGAAGCTCGGCCGCGCCGCGATGAAGAACCCGGTCTTCAACGAGATCTCCCGGCAGCCGAGCTACGTGGACCTCAACGGCGAGAAGCAGAAGAACTTCTTCGGCCTCGTCCCCACCGTCGCCATCGGCATCAAGACCGGCACCACCACCGCAGCGGGCGGCAACATCCTCTTCGCCGCGGAGAAGCAGGTCGACGGCAAGACCCAGACGATCATCGGCGCCGCACTCGGCCAGTACGGCAAGCCCGGCGTCGCCAACATCGACGAGGTCACCGGCGTGGTCAAGCGGCTCATCGAGGCGGGCCAGGACGCGCTGACGTCCAAGAAGATCGTCAAGAAGGGCGATGTCGTCGGCCAGGTCGACGACGGGCTCGGCGGCACGACGCCGGTCGTCGCCACCAAGGACGTGTCCGCCGTCGGCTGGGCGGGTCTCACGGTGAAGCTGCACCTGAACGACGACAAGGGCGAGCCCGTGCCGCACTCGGCGAAGGCCGGCACCGAGGTCGGCGTGCTGAGCGTCGGCGACGGCAAGGGCGACGCCGTGCGGGTGCCCGTGGCCCTCCAGAAGGACCTTGAGGAGCCGGGCTTCGGCGCCAAGCTCCGGCGCGTCGGCTGACCCCGGCGATCAGCCCGCGCGACAGCGGCGGGGGCAGGCCCCGGGCGGGGCCTGCCCCCGCCGCTGCGTGCTAGCGTCACAAGCTCGGGGGGCAGTACGCCGGGGCCGAGTACGGGGTGGACCGGGACGCCGACCCCGTGGGACCGCCCCCGGCCCCTCCGACGAGACGGACGACACGGGGAGAGCCAGCAGTGGCCACAGCGGAGCCGACGCGCGCCGAAGACGACGCACAGCCGGACAGCAGCAAGGGCGAAGGCCCCGGCGCCGCCGGACGAATACCGCTGTCCGGCCGGAAGCCCGCCCCCGGTGCCTCCTGGACCGCCGCCCTGACGGACCGCATGCACCGGCACCCGGTGACCGCCGTGACGCTGCTCGCCGCCGTGCTGCACCTGGTCTGGTTCCTGGTCTTCGCCAACGGCGGCGGTGACCTCGCCGCGCAGGACGCCTGGGCGGAGTTCGTCGGACGGCACCCCGAGTCCGCGTACAACCTCGCCTGGTACGGCGGCATGCACCCGGTGTCGTACAGCGTCATCTCGCCGTACCTCATGTCGGTGCTCGGCGTGCGGACGACGATGATGATCGCCGGGACGCTCTCCGCCACGCTGCTCACGATGATCCTGGTGCGCAGCCGTGCGGTGAAGCAGCCGCTGTGGCCCGCGCTCGCGGGCGTCTTCGCGCTGTTCTGCAACGCGGTCTCGGGCCGCGTCACCTTCGGCCTCGGCCAGATGTTCGCCCTGATGGCGGTGGCCGCGGTGTTCTGCTGGCCCTACCGCTGGCGCTACAAGCGGTGGGCCAAGGCCCTGGTCGCCGCGCCGTTCGCCGCGCTCGCCACGATGGGCAGCCCGGTGGCGGGCCTCTTCGTGGGCATGGTCGCCGTCGCGCTCTTTCTCAGCAAGCGCTACCCGGGGGCGTACGCGCTCGGCCTCGCGCCCGCGGCCGTCGTGGGCCTCTCGGCGTGGCTCTTCCCGTTCTCCGGTACGCAGCCGATGTCGTTCGGCTCGGCGTCGCTGCCGCTGCTCTTCGCCGTGCTCGTCTACTTCGCGGTGCCCAAGGAGTGGAAGACCGTACGGATCACGACGGCCGTGTACGCGGCCTTCGTCCTCGGGGTGTGGCTGATCAGCTCGCAGATCGGGTCTAACATCACCCGCCTCGCGATGTCCTTCGCGGGCGTCGTGCTGGTGGCCGCGCTGCCGTATCTCGTCCCGAAGACCCGCATGTGGTACGCCGTCGTCGTGGCCCTCGTCGGCTTCACCGGCTGGATCGGCTTCAAGACCGTCGACGACATCGTGCACACCCACGCCACCGCCTCCTGGACGCGCGAGGTCTCGCCGCTGGTGAACGAGCTGAAGGAGCGGGGCGCCGCCAAGGGCCGCGTCGAGGTCGTCCCGGCCCGCAACCACCGCGAGGCGTCCGCGCTCCCCGCCTACGTACAGCTCGCGCGCGGCTGGAACCGGCAGGCCGACATGGAGCGCAACCCGCTCTTCTACGACGACACCCTGAACTCCGCGAACTACCACGAGTGGCTCCAGCGCTGGTCCGTGCATTACGTGGCGGTCCCCAAGGGCGAGCCCGACGGCGACGGCGGCAAGCGCGAGACGCAGCTGATCACGGACGGCCTGCCGTATCTGAAGCAGGTGTGGGTCGACACCAACTGGCGGCTCTACGAGGTGACCGACCCGAGGCCGCTCGCCGAGCCGAACGCCGTGGTGGAGCGCGCGGAGCAGGGCGAGATGACCCTGCGCGTGGACAAGCCGGGCCGCATCCTGATCCGCATCCCGTACTCGCCGTGGCTGAGCGTCGTCGACGCCGAGGGCAAGGGCGTCGAGCGGCCGAAGGAGACCGAGACGTCCAAGCAGGACCGGCGGCGCGACGAGTCGATTCCCCGGAAGTACGAGAACGTCCACGGCTGTCTGCTGGAGGCGCCGGAGGACCACCACGGCGACGAGTGGGTCGAACTGCTCGCCCCGAAGGCGGGCACCTACCGGCTCGGCTCGCCCTACCAGATCCCGCGCGGCACGCCCTGCCCGGAGGAGATGCGCCGCTGAGGGCGCGCGTCAGCCGCCCGGCGGCGCGCAGACCCCGGACGCGGGCGGCGCGGCGGGGACCGCGTCCCGCCCGGCGTCCTCGCGGACCGTGTCGAGCTGGGTGAGGAGATCGCCGAGGCGCTTGTCCGTGGGGTCCCTGAAGTACTGGAGGACGGCGCGGTGGAAGGCGTCGCGCAGGCTCGGCGGCATCACGTCGGAGGCGTCGAAGCAGAGCGTGTGCGCCTTCGCGGTGAGGATGTCCGCGATGCGCCGCCCCGTCGGATCGGTGGGCTGCGGGTCGGTCGACGCGGGGAAGAAGGGGCGCAGCTCCCGCTCCGCCTCCGCGCGCCAGAGCCCGCGCGCCCGGTCGCCGGAGAGGCGCTCGACGAGGGTGCGGGCCGCCGGGTCCCCGCCGAAGACGGCCGCCATGTCGCCCGCCACCTCGTAGGCGCCGTCGTAGCGCGCGCGGCCGGGCAGGAACCCCGCCGAAGGACGCGCCTGGACGGGGTCGCCCGCGTAGACGTAGCGGATGAACGCGCTCTGGTGCTCGTGCGTGCAGCGGGGCGCCAGGGAGTGCAGCAGCCCGCGCGGGCCGCCGCCCTTCGCCGGGTCGGGCGTGCCCACGTACGGCGTGGTCAGCGACTGGTCGACGGCGGCCCTCGATCGGTCGCCGAGCAGTTCCGCCCAGGTCGTCCAGGCCTCGCGGACCCGGCTGTCGCGCCAGCTCAGCCGTCCGGTGGCCCACCGGGTGTAGACGTCGGGGCCCGACCGGTGCAGCAGGATGTCCTCGATCCAGTCGGTGCCCGGCCAGCCCGAGGTCGCCTGCGAGGCGAGGCCGACGCACCACTTCGGGGACCTGGCCGACGTGCCGCGCTCGCTCCACACCAGGCTCTTGAGGTCCACCTTCAGCGGTACCCAGTAGGTGCGGCGGGCGCCGTCGATGTGCAGGGCCGGGGCCCAGGGCGGATAGGCGCGGGCGGCGGC
>NZ_JASKYR010000643.1:0-4716 GCF_041028215.1 Streptomyces flavofungini | reverse complement strand
CCCCCTCACCGCGGCGGACATGGACCGCGTCCGGCCTCTCGGACGCGCTCCGGGGCCGACTGATCGTCTCCTGCCAGGCACCGCCCGGTGACCCGATGCGGGACACCGCCACCCTCGTACGGCTCGCCCGCTCGGCGGCGGCGGGCGGTGGCGCCGCGATCCGCGCCAACGAACCCGACGTCGTCGCCGCGGTCACCGCCGCCGTCGGCCTGCCGGTCATCGGCCTGTGGAAGGACGGCGACACSGGCGTCTACATCACCCCGACCGTCCGCCACGCCCTGGCCGTCGCCGAAGCGGGCGCCGCCGTCGTCGCCGCCGACGCCACCGACCGGCCGCGCCCCGACGGCTCCGCCTTCGCCGACCTCGTCACCGCCGTCCACGCGGCCGGGGCGCTCGTGATGGCGGACGTCGCCACCCTCGCCGAAGGCCTGRCCGCCGCCGCGCAGGGCGCCGACCTCATCTCCACCACGCTGTCCGGCTACGTACCCGGCACACCGCGACAGCAGGGGCCCGACCTCGCTTTGGTGGGCGCCCTGGCCGCCGCGACGGACACCCCCGTCGTCGCCGAGGGCCGCATCCACACCCCGGAGCAGGCCGCCGAAGCCCTGGCCCGCGGCGCCCACAGCGTCGTCGTCGGCACCGCCATCACCGCCCCCACGGCCCTCACCGCCCGCTTCGCGGCGGCCCTCACCGGAAACTGACCGAACCCCCGTACTGCCTTGCCCCACTCAGGCGACCGGTCCGCTCAAGGACGAGCACCGCCCCGCATCATGGAGTCACCGTGCAGACCTCATCACCCGCCGCGCCCCGCTGGTACCGCGAGATCAGCGGCACCCAGTGGAAGTCGTTCTTCGCCGCCTGGATCGGCTATGTCCTCGACGGCTTCGACTTCGTCCTGATCACCCTGGTCCTCACGGAGATCAGCGACGAGTTCGACCTGAGCACCGTCCAGGCCGCGAGCCTGATCTCCGGCGCGTTCATCACCCGCTGGCTCGGCGGCGCCGTGCTCGGCGCCCTCGGCGACCGGTACGGCCGCAAGGCCTCCATGGTGCTGAGCATCCTGCTCTACTCCCTGGGCACCTTCGCCTGCGGCTTCGCCTGGAACTACCACAGCCTCTTCGCCGCCCGGCTCGCCATCGGCATGGGCATGGCCGGTGAGTACAGCGCCAGCGCCACCTATGTGATGGAGAGCTGGCCCGCCAAGCTGCGCAGCCGGGCCAGCGGCTTCCTCATCTCCGGCTTCTCGGTCGGCTCGGTGCTCGCCGCGCAGATCTACAACTGGGTGGTGCCCTCGCTGGGCTGGCGGTGGATGTTCTACCTGGGCCTGATCCCGATCGCCGTCGCGCTGTGGATGCGGCGCGCGCTGCCGGAGGCCGCGGAGTGGAGCGAGCAGGTCGCGGACAAGGGCGCCAAGCCCAACCCGTTCCGCCCCCTGTTCGCCACCCGCGGCCGGGCCACCGCCAACGCCGCCCTGACCGTTCTCGCCACCCTCTCCCTGTTCATGGTCTTCACCCCGGCGGGCGAGGGCATGGTGCCCGTCCTGTCGGTCGTCGCGGGCCTCTCGCTCGCCGCCTTCGCCGTGCAGCTCGGCGGCAGGCGCGGCTGGGCCCTGTACCTCTCGATGATCGTCACGCTGTTCTTCGCGTTCCTGTACTCCTGGCCCATCCAGGCGCTGCTGCCCACCTACCTCAAGACCGACCTCGGCTACACCACCGACCAGGTCACCGACGTCCTGTACTTCGCGGGCTTCGGCACCATGGCGGGCTGCTGGACGGCGGGCTTCCTCGGCGACCGGATCGGCGCGAAGAAGGCGTACGCGCTGACGCTGCTCGCCTCCCTGGCCTTCGTCTACCCGGTCTTCGCGGTACGCGACAACCTGCTGCTGCTCGGCATCCTGCTCTTCCTCCTCCAGGCGACCAGCTTCGGCGTCTCCGGCCTGCTGCCGCGCTACATCGGCGGCCACTTCCCCACCAGGACCCGGGGCGCCGCGCTCGGCTTCACCTACAACGTGGGCGCGCTGGGCGGAGCGGTCGCCCCGGTCCTCGGCGCCCACCTCGCCTCCGGCATGAACCTGGGCCAGTCCCTCGCCGTCCTGACCTTCGCGGGCACGGTCATCGTGGTCCTGCTGGTCGGCTTCGACGTACCGGCCCGACTGAACCGCCTCATCGACCCGGACGCGGAGCGGGACCACCTGGCGTCGGAGGCGGCCACGCTCGCCCCCGCGCCGCCGGTCAAGGCCTGAGGCCCTGGCCCCGCGTCGGGACTACACCGGGCGTCCCGGCGCCGGTGCCGGTGGGCGGGGTCTGACCGCGGCAGGTCACATCCCGGCCGGGGAGCCGGCCGTCGGCCAGATAGGCGTTGACCTGCCGGTCCGCGCAGGTGTTGCCGTACTCGCCGAAGATCCCGTGCTGGAGGGCGCCGGGGACGGTCACCAGGCGCGAGCGCGACCACCGCTCGCGCACCCGGCGCGCCCCCGAGTAGACGGTGCGGGGGTCACCCGTGGCGTTGACCAGCAGGGCCGGGACGTCGTTGTCGACCACGGTCGGCTGTTCGGCCGGTGCGTCCCAGAACTCGCAGGCGTTGACGTTGTAGGCCAGGGGAGCGGCGAAGGGGGCCTTGGCGCGGGCGGCCTTGATGTCGCGCCAGTAGCTCCCGGTGCCGCGCCTGGCCGCGACGTCCCCGCACAGGATGGCGGCCTGCACACTGCCCTGCGCCGAACCGGCCTTGGTGGTCAGCCCCGTCAGGACCTCGCTCAGCACGGCGTTCGGCTCGGCGGGCTCGCGGTCGGCGGCGCGGGTCAGGACGCGGGTCGCGGCGGCCAGTTCGGCGCGTGTCGCGTCGAGGTCACTGCCGAGCATGCCGAAGTAGAGCAGCGGTACGAGGTGTTCGTCGAGGCGGAACTCGCCCACCCGCAAGGGCTTGTCGACCGCGGCCCGCTGGACGCGGCGCACGGTGGAGAGGACCGCGTCGGTGGTGCGCCCGAGGGCGTAGGTGTCGTGCCGGGCAGCGGTCCACGCGGCCCAGGAGCGCAGGGCCCGCTCGTTGGCTCCGGTGGCGTCGGCGAGCAGCGACTGGTTGTAGCGGGCGGGGTCGATGACACCGTCGAGCACCATGCGGTCGGTGCGTCCCGGGAACAGTTCGGTGTAGACCTGTCCGAGGTAACTCCCGTACGAGTAACCGAGGTAGGAGATCTTCCCGGCCCCCAGCGCGGCCCGTACGACATCCATGTCGCGCGCGGTGTTGCGGGTGCTGACGTAGGGCAGCACATCGCCGTTCGTACGGCGGCACCGCTCGGCGAGGTCGCGCTGACGGGCGGCCTCGCGCCGGAACGAGGCGTGGCTCTCCCCGGCCGAGACGACCGTGGAGCCGATGTCCCAGCCGCAGTCCAGCGGCGTCGAACGGCCCACGAACCTGGGGTCCACGCCGATGAGGTCGTACTTCTCGGCCACCTCTCCCATCGCCTCGCCGACGGTCAGCGGCATGTCGAGACTGGCCCCGCCCGGGCCGCCGTTGTTGAGCAGCAGCGGTCTCGCGTGCCGGGTGGTGCGGTCGCCGCGCAGCCGGGAGACGGCGATGGTGATCGTCCGGCCGCCGGGGTCGGTGTAGTCGAGGGGCACGGTGAGATCGGCGCACCGGGCGCCCGCGTCGTCCAGTCGCTTGCCCGAGGTGTCGTCGGGGCCCAGCGCGCAGTCGTGCCAGTCGATGGACTGGGTGGAGTACCGCCCGAGCTTCGTCGACTCGCCGACCGCCGTGTCCGCCGCCGCCGGTATGGGTGCCATTCCCGCCGCCACGGCCAGCATCGCGCCCCCGGCTATGGCTGCTCGCCCACAGATAGTCATACGCATGCACGGCACGCTAGGCCGCGCGACCGCTCCGTCTCGCTGCGGGCAGCCCCCGATTCCGGCCGGGGGACAGCCCTACCGTGCGCCGCCCGGTCCCGGCCTCTGCGGCCCCAACTCACCCAGTACGGAACCGAGTTGCTCGGGGGTGAGGGCGGGGTCGGGCAGCGGTGGCGCGGCGTCCGCCGCGCGCAGGCCGTCCAGGAGCAGGGTGAGCGGGCGGCGCCAGGACTCCGGGGCCGCCGCGGCCGTCAGGGCCGGGACGGCGCGGCCGAGCGCCGCCAGCGCGAACAGGACGTCCTCGGTGGTGACATCGGAGCGGATGACGCCCTCGGCCCTGCCGCGGCAGAGGAGCAGCTCGACCGTCTCGCGATTGTGCGCGTGCACGGCCTCCAGGGCGGCGATGCCTTGGAGGTGGGTGGTCATCAGGTCGTTGGTGCCGCGGTCGGTGGCGAGCACGGTGAAGACGGCTTCGAGGTAGCCGGTCAGTCCCGACCAGGCGTCCGGGGCGGTGCGGGCCCGCTCGCCCGCGTCCATCGTGTCGGTCAGCGGATCGCTGAAGACCGCGTCGATGAGGGCGGCGCGGCTGGGGAAGTGCCGGTACAGCGTCGCGTTGCCCACGCCCGCCCTGCGAGCGATGACGTCGAGCGGCGCTTCGAGCGAAGACCTCGTGGGCCGCCGCCACGAGCAGCTCCCGGTTGCGGCGGGCGTCGCGGCGTCGTGGGGGTGCGGGATCTGCGCCGGCGGTCATCTGCCGTCCTTTGTCGGGTGGTGGGTCCGGCGGGGCGGACGCACCGGCCGGGCATGGCCGGGCGGACCCCGGCAGGGCAAGCGGGGAGCGCTCCCCGCCTGCGATGCTATCGCCCGTCCCGTGGAC
>NZ_JASKYR010000642.1:0-4071 GCF_041028215.1 Streptomyces flavofungini | reverse complement strand
GCGGCTCGACGGCATCCCGGCCGCCGTCTCGCTCCACCCCGCCGGGGCGCTGGCGTACGTCTCCCTGCTCGACGCCGACCGGATCGCCGTCGTCGACCTGGACCGGCTGTCCGTCGTCGGCGGCTTCGCCACCGGGTCCGAACCGGACGTGTCGGTCCTGCTGCCCGCCGCCCAGCCCGCTCCGGACCTGCGCCCCTAGTCCGGGACCGCGCTGTCCGCCGGGGCGTCGCCGCGGCCGTAGTGGTGCGTGGTGAACATGTAGACCAGCCCCGCCGCGACCACGATGCCGCCGCTGAGCAGCACGATCCAGTTGTCGTACCAGGCGGCCTCGGGCTGGCGGGGCCAGGCGATGTTGACGATGGCGAAGATACCGTAGGCCAGTGCACCCGCGTTCACCAGCAGGCCCCAGCGGCCCAGGCGGTACTCCCCGCTCGGCTTCCAGCCTTTGAGGCGCGCGCGCAGCGCGGCCAGGACGACCATCTGGAAGGCGGCGTAGATCCCGAGGATGGCGAAGGACACGATCGAGGTGAGGGCGTCCGTCGAGATCAGCGAACCGACGGCGATGAGCGCGGGCACCACCGCCGCGACCAGGAGCGCGTACGGGGGGACCGCGCGCGCCTCGGAGAACTTCCGCAGCAGCCGGTGCCCGATGATCATCTCATCGCGGGCGTAGGAGTAGATCAGCCGGCCCGCGGCGGCCTGGAGGCTGATCGTGCAGGACAGGAAGGAGATCAGGACGACGGCCATCACCGTGCGCGCGCCCGCCTCGCCGAGGGCGTCGAAGAGGACCCTGACCACCGGGTCGGGGTCCTTGCCGGAGATCACCGCGCGGTAGTCGACGACGGCGAGGAGCAGGGTCAGACAGGTGAACGTCGCCGCGGCCCCGCCTACGTAGATGGTGCGGCGCATGGCCTTGGGGATCACCTTGCCGGGGTTCTTGACCTCCTCGGCGACGTCTCCGCAGGCCTCGAAGCCGTAGTACTGGTAGAAGCCGATGATCGCCGCGCCCAGGAACACCGGCAGATAGGAGCCGTCACCGGACGCGCCGAAGTCGTCGAAGAGCACCCCGAGGCCGTGGAAGCGATGGGTGGTGAGCAGGATGACGCCGACGACGAGCGCGCCGAGCAGCTCCGCGCCGAAGCCGATCAGCGCCGCCCACGAAAGGGCCTTCGTACCGGCGTAGTTGATGAGCACCGAGATGACGATCAGTGCGATCGTGCACAGCACGGTGGTGTGCACGGTGGGGCGGAAGCCCAGCAGGATGGCGATGTAGGGCCCGGCGCCGTAGGCGACGCTGGTGATCGTCACGAGCAGCGCCCACATGTAGACCCACCCGGTCATCCACGCCCAGCGCTTGCCCCACAGGCGCCGCGCCCACGGATAGACACCGCCCGCCACCGGGTACTGGGCGACGACCTCGCCGAAGACCAGGGCGACGAGGAACTGCCCGCAGCCCGCCATGACGAACGCCCAGATCATCGGGGGGCCGCCGTCGGCGAGGGCGGTGCCGAACAGGGTGTAGGTGCTGACCACGGGGGAGAGGTAGGTGAAGCCGAGGGCGAAGTTGGCCCAGGGGCCCATGTCCTTGCGGAACTCCGACTTCTCCTCGCCCGGCGCGGCGTCGGCGGTGGTCACTGGTGGGCCCCTTCGGGGTCGGCGGTCCCCGGTCCCGGCCGGGCGGTGATGAGGTCCGCCGCGCGCTCGGCGGCGAGCAGCACGGTGACCATCGGGTTGATGGTCGGCATGGTGGGGAAGACCGACGCGTCCACGACGCGCAGCCCGTCGTGTCCGCGTAGCCGCAGCTCCGGATCGACCACCGCCGTCGGATCGTCCTCGGCGCCCATCTTGCAGGTGCCCGCCGGGTGGTAGACGGTGTGGGCGGCACGGCGCCCGTACTCCGACAGATCCGCGTCCGATGTCACCTCGGGTCCCGGGGCGACCTCCCGCAGCAGCCACTCCCGGAGCGGGTCGGCGGCGGCCACCTCGCGGGCGATCCGCAGGCCGTCGACGAAGTCCTTGGCGATGGCGTTCCGGTCGGCGGCGCCGACGGGCACGATCGTGTTCCGCAGCCGCGCGCGGTAGGGCAGGATCGTCTCGGGCCCCCAGCCCGCGCATCCGGCGGCCACCCACTCCTGAAGATCCTGCGGGAACGGCAGGAAGCTGATCAGGGTGTTGTGCGAGGAGCAGCCGCCGAGCACCCGGGCGCGGGAGTGCAGGATGTGGGAGTTGCCGCGCGGCTGCTCCTCGGTGGTGTAGCCGTAGTCGAACTCGCCGCCGAGCAGGTTGATCCAGTTGCGGAGCTTCAGGACGCGGTCGTCGCCGACGTCGCTGGGACCGCCCTCGACCACGCACACCCGGCAGGCGGGGTCCTCGCTGAGCCGGGCGGCGAGCACGGAACCGGCCGTGCCGCCGCCGATGATCACGTAGTCGTAGGTCGTCGTCTCGTCGTCCATGCCGCGCCCGCTCTCCTCGCCTCGCCCGTCCCCGGCCGTGTCCGCTCAGCCCTTGAACCAGCCGGAGGGGGCGGGGCGCAGGTTCTGGTACGTGTGCTTGACCTCCTGGTACTCGCGCAGTCCGGTGGGGCCGAGCTCCCTGCCGATGCCGGAGCGGCCGAAGCCGCCCCACTCCGCCTGGGGGACGTAGGGGTGGAAGTCGTTGATCCATACGGTGCCGTGGCGCAGCCTGGCCGCGACCCGCTGGGCGCGGCTCGCGTCGCTGGTCCAGACGCCGCCCGCCAGGCCGTAGCGGGTGTCGTTGGCCAGCTCCACGGCGTGGTCCTCGTCGCCGTCGCGGAAGCGCTCCACGGTGACGACCGGGCCGAACACCTCTTCCTGCACGATGCGCATGGAGCGGTCGCAGTCGGCGTAGACGGTGGGCAGCAGGAAGAAGCCGTCGGCGAGGTCGGGGTCCTCCGGGCGGCGCCCGCCGCACACCAGACGGGCGCCTTCCGCTCGGGCGATGGCCAGATAGCTCTCGACCTTCGCCCGGTGCTCCGCCGAGCTGAGCGGCCCGCTCTCGGTCATCGGGTCCAGGCCGCTGCCGAGCCGGATGGCCTGGGCGCGGGCGGACAGCTTCGCCACGAACCGGTCGTGCAGGGAGTCCTCCACGAGCAGCCGGGAGCCGGCCGAGCACACCTGGCCCGAGTGCAGGAACGAGGCTTCCAGGGTGTGGTCGACCGCGGCGTCGAAGTCGCAGTCGGCGAAGACGACGTTGGGGTTCTTGCCGCCGAGTTCCAGTGCGATGTTCTTCACGCCCGGCGCGCACGCTTCCATGATCCGCCGCCCGGTGTCCAGGCCGCCGGTGAAGGAGACCAGGTCCACGTCGGGGTGGGCGGCCATGGCCGCGCCGACGGTGGCGCCGGAGCCGAGCAGGAGGTTGGCGACCCCGGCGGGCGCCCCCGCCTCGGCGATCAGCCGCACCATGTGGATCGTGGAGAGCGGTGTCGTCTCACTGGGCTTGAGGACGAAGGTGTTGCCCGCCGCCAGGGCGGGGGCGACCTTCCAGGAGGCCTGGAGCAGGGGGTAGTTCCAGGGTGCGATGAGGGCGCAGACGCCGACGGGGTGGTAGGTGACGCGGCTGAGCACGTCGGGGCCGACGTCCACGACGCGGCCGCCGTCCTTGTCGGCGATCTCGCCGAAGTAGCGGAAGGCGTTGGAGACGTCCTCGATGTCGATGCGCGCCTCGGCGAGCGTCTTGCCGGTGTCCAGGCTCTCGACGCGGGCCATCTCCTCCTGGTCGCGCAGCAGGAGCCGCGAGACCCGCAGCAGCACGTCGGCCCGCTCCCGGGTGGGTGCTGACGCCCAGCCGCCGTGGTCGAAGGCGCGCCGCGCCGCGCGGACGGCGAGCGGGACGTCGGTCTCGTCGGCGTCGTCGACCTGCTGGATGACGGAGGCGTCGTACGGGTTGATCACGTCCCGGCGCCCGCCCTGGGCGGCGGCGGTCCACTCACCGTCGACGAACAGTTCCGGCATCGTGCACTCCCTCGCTCGCGTGCGTGTCCGGTGCCGGGCGTGCCGCACCGGCACGGACACCGGTCACCAACATCCTCGGCCCATCGTGCGGGGGCCATAC
>NZ_JASKYR010000641.1:0-5174 GCF_041028215.1 Streptomyces flavofungini | reverse complement strand
CCGCCGAGGCCGGACACCACCTCGCCGAGCCCCCCGCGCACCGGCACCCGCAGCGACCGGTTGGCCCGGCACACGATGTCCTGCGCCATCTTCCGGTGCCCCCGGTCGACCGCGCSCGGGAATCGCGACGGGCGCGGGCAGCAGCGCGTACACGACCTGGTCCACCAGCACGCACGCGTGCCGCCCGTAGCGTGCGTCGCACTGAAGGCGTACGACATCCAGCAGTCGGAGTGAGGCCCGCTCGGCGTCCGGCACGCTGTCGGCGGGACCCAGTGCGAAGGCGGCCACGCGGACCGTGTCCCAGCCCAGGCGGTGTGCCGCCTCCGTGGCATCCGCCGAACCATCGAGCAGGCGGCGCACCAGCTCGGTGTTCCGCCGCTGGGCCAGCTCCTGGGCGGCGCGGGCCCGCAGCAGGAGCAGCGCCGCCGTCGAGGCGCCCTGCACCAGGGTCGCCTCGGCGTCCGCGGCGAGCGTGCCGCCGTCGACCACCCAGACCGAGCCGAGACTCTCACCGCCTGCCCGCACCGCGACCGCCAGCCGCGGCAGGCCGCGCGGTGTGATCGGCGGCAGCCACACCGGCCCGTCCGAGGCGAACACAAGGCGGACCTGTTCCGCGTTCTCCACGCTGTCCGGCACCTGGAGCCCCAGAATGCCCTGCCGGCGTTCCTCGTCGACCTGCTGACCGGACACGGTGGAGTAGGCCAGGACCCGCTGACGCCGGTCCTCCACGGACACCGCCCCGCCGGACGCCGCCGCGATCGCGTCGGCCAGCGCGAACAGATCGCCCCGCCCGTCGCCGTGCGCCGACCGGGCGCCGACCGCCGAGGCCAGCAGCAGGTGCACGTGGTGCCAGGCCGTCTCCCCGTCGATCGCCAGCAGCGCCACGCCGCGCGTCCGGGCCTCATCGGCCGGTCCGTCCGCACCGCGCACCACGACCCCGGTCATCCCCGCCCGCGCGGCGGCCCGTACCAGCGGTCCTGCCGCCGCGGCCCGCACGCCGACGGCGAGCAGCAGGGCACCGGGCACCTGCGGCAGCGGAGCGTGCGGATCGTGCAGGAGCACCTCGGTGACCTGGGCCATGGGGTCGGCCGGAGCGGTGAGAAGCCGTAGCGCCGGGCTGCCGACGACGTCCAGCAGGCCGCTGAGGGTACAGCCGTGCACAGGTGTTCCTTCCCTCATCTCGACCGCTGCCGCCGCGCCCGGCTGTGGCGCGGGCGTCGGGTAAGAGTGCCCGGAGGCCGGGAAGGTTGCCTGAGCCGAGACCTCGGCGCCTCGCACGGAAGCCGCCGTCGTCCAACGCCCGCTCGTTCTCCTCAAGGGGCGCCCGGAAACCTTGGTCACGCGGTGCGGCCGATGGGGTACGCTGACCCGGATTCCACGCGGCAGGTCGTCTGCCGCCCCGCTCGGCGCGCTCGGCGCCGACACGCACCGCGTGCCCTGCCCGGAAGGAGGCGAGAGACATGGACCGTGCCGACTGCGTTGCGGCCATAGTTGCCTCCGGCCGTGTGTCCTCCCTCCTCTGCGGCACGCGGTAACTTCCCTCCCCCTCCTGTTTCCTGTCCTCGGCGTCTTCCTGCGATGCCGCGTCACGGGACGTCCTGGCCTGCGCGCTTCGTCGCCGCGGCCGTGGGGGCGCGTGCCCGAAGACGGGCCCTTCTCCTGCTGATCCCGTGCTCTCGGCGCTGTTCGCCGCACGACCGGCAAGAGCTCCGGCGCGAGTGACACATGGCCGCCGGTGAGGCAGGTCCCGGACGCCGTCCGCGGCGCCCGCCGCCCCACCGCCATGCCGTGTCCCCGTGCTGTGTGCACCGGCCCGTCGTCACCCCTGCGACCGTCCCCGGCCGGCTGTCTCGACAGCACCTCGACATGAAACGCGTGTGATCGCCATGAGCAAGAAACGTCCCGGTAGGCAACCCCTCCCGTCCACCCCTTCCACGGCCTCCGACCGTTCACCGGGCCACGAGGTTCCCGCCGTGCCTCCGGCAGCGGTGCCCGATCCGAAGCGCTGGTGGGCGCTGGCCGTCATCGCCCTCGCCCAGCTGATGGTGATCCTCGACGGCACCGTCGTGAACATCGCGCTGCCCTCCGCCCAGCGCGCTCTCGGTATGTCGGACGCCGACCGGCAGTGGGTGATCACCGCCTACACCCTGGCCTTCGGGGGACTGTTGCTGCTCGGTGGCCGGATCTCCGATCTGGTGGGCCGCAAACGTGCCTTCGTCATCGGCCTGGCCGGGTTCGCCGCGGCCTCAGCGCTGGGCGGCGCGGCGGCCGGACCCGGGATGCTGTTCGCGGCGCGGGCCCTGCAAGGCGCGTTCGCGGCGGTTCTGGCGCCCTCGGCCCTGTCGCTGCTGACGACGACGTTCACCGACCCCAAGGAGCGGGCCCGAGCGTTCGGGGTCTACGGTGCGCTGGCCGGCGGCGGCAGCGCGGTCGGACTGGTCGTGGGCGGCCTGCTGACCGAGTACCTGACCTGGCGCTGGTCTCTGTACGTCAACGTGCCCATCGCGCTGGCCGCCCTGCTCGGCGCACCGGCCTTCCTGCGCGACCGCTCAGGACGTCGCGGCGGGCACCTCGACGTGCCGGGCGCGCTGCTGGGCTGCGGCGGGCTCGTCGCCCTCGTGTACGGCTTGAGCGAGGCCGAACCCCGCGGCTGGACCAGCCCGTCGGTGCTCACACTGCTCGTGGCCGGTGTGACCCTGCTCGCCGTGTTCGTGTGGTGGCAGAGCCGCGCGGCGAACCCGCTGCTGCCGCTGCGCATCGTCAGGGAACGGGCCCGGGCCGGATCGTTCGCGACGATGGGTCTGGCCACCGTCGGCATGTTCGGTGTCTTCCTCTTCCTGACCTACTACCTGCAAGTCGTCCTCGGCTACCCGCCGGTGCGGACCGGCCTGGCATTCGTGCCGGTCTCGGCCGGGATCGTCATCGGTGCGACCCAGATCGCGGCCCGGCTGCTGCCCCGCACGGCACCGCGCGTCCTGATGTCGTCCGGCATGGTGCTGGCCGCCACCGGCATGGTGCTGCTCAGTCGCCTGACCGTGCACACGCAGTACGTCCCGCACGTACTGCCCGCGCTGCTGCTGGTCGGTCTGGGCATGGGCCTGACCTTCATGCCGGTCTACGCGACGGCCACCGCGGGCGTGCCCGCGCAGGACGCCGGAGTGGCCTCGGCCGCCCTCAACACCGTCCAGCAGATGGGCGCTTCGCTGGGCACCGTACTGCTCAACACCATCGCCACCGGCGCCACAAGCCGCTACATCCAGGCGCACGCACACGAGCCGGCCCACCGTGGCACAGCCCTGGACGAAGGCACGGTGCACGGCTTCTCCGTCGCCTACCTGTGCTCAGCAGGCGTCCTGCTGCTCGCCGCCCTGGTGGCAGGTCTCACCGTCCAGCCCAGGAAGCCGCCGACGACCGGGAACGACACACCGGCCTAGGTGGGTTCGTTCGCATCTGCCCCGGACGGGTGGTTGGTTGAACCCGCTTCTCGGCGGCGGCTAGGCCGGGTTCACCAACCCCACGTCGAACGCGAAGATCACCGCCTGCACCCGGTCCCGGACGTCGATCTTCTGGAGCACCCGGCTCACGTGGGTCTTGACGGTGGACTCGGCGAGGCACAGCCGCGCGGCGATCTCAGCGTTGTTCCAGCCCTTGGCCATCGCGCAGAGGACCTCGCGTTCACGTTCGGTGAGCGCGGCGAGCCGTGCTTCCTGCGCGGGCGTCCGGCCCGACAGACGCTGGGTGTAGGCGTCGATGAGCTTGCGGGTCAGCCCGGGGGCGATGACGGCGTCCCCGGCGGCGACGGCCCGGATGCCGCTGACGAGTTCGTCGGGCAGGGCGTCCTTGAGGAGGAAACCGCTGGCACCCGCGCGCAGCGCGCCGTACGCGTACTCGTCCAGGTCGAACGTGGTCAGCACGAGAATCCGGGAACGGCCGCCGGAGTCCACGATGCGGCGGGTGGCCTCGATGCCGTCCATGCCGGGCATGCGGACGTCCATCAGGACCACGTCCGGGCGGAGTTCGGCGGCCAGACGGACCGCCTCGGCGCCGTGGGTGGCCTCTCCGATCACGTTCAGGTCGGCGTACTGCTCCATCAGCATGCTGAAACCGAGCCGCTGGAGTGCCTGGTCGTCGACGATGAGGATGGTGGTCATCCGGGGCGCTTCTCCGTATGTGCCGAGGGGGTGGTGAGCTGGAAGCGGGCGCGGACGGTCCAGCCGCCGCGGTCGTCGGGTCCGGCCGTGACGCCGCCGCCGTACAGCGCTGCCCGCTCGCGCATGCCGACCAGGCCGCGCCCTTCGGGGTCGCCACCCGTGGCGGCGAGGGACGGTCCGCTGTCCTCGACCGTCAGGTCCACGGCCTGCTCGCCGATGACGACCGCGACCCGCACGGTGGTGGTGGGCGCCGCGTACTTGAGGGTGTTGGTCAGGGCCTCCTGGACGACGCGGTAGACGGCGAGTTGGAGGCCGGACGGCAGGTCGGCGGGGTGGCCCTCGATGTGCAGGGTGGCGGCGGGACCGGCGGCGCGGACCCGTTCGAGCAGCGTGTGCAAGTCGTCGAAGCCCGGCTGCGGGCTCAGCGGCGCATCGGCGGCCCTCTCCTCCTCGCCGATGACGGCGAGCAGACGGCGCAGCTCGGCCAGCGCGCCACGGCCGCTGTCGGCGATGAGGCGCAGGGCCTGGGCGCCGCGCTCGGGTTTCTCCTCGGTCAGCCCCGCGGCGCCGTTGGCGAGGCCGACGATGACGGCGAGGGTGTGGCCCAGGATGTCGTGCATCTCGCGGGCGACGCGGGAGCGCTCGGCGGCGGTGGCGAGGCGGGCACGCTGGTCGCGCTCGACCTCCAGCCGGGCGGCCCGTTCGTGCAGCGCCACGATGTACGCGTTCAGGACCCGGCCGACCACACCCGCCGCGGCGACCGCCGCCACCAGGAGTGCCTGGACGATGGCGAGCACCACGGTCTGCATGCCGGTGGTCTGGCCCTGGTACTGGGTGGAGACGCTCACCAGCGTCTGGACGATGGCCACCGCCATACAGACCGCCAACTGCACGGGTCGGCAGTTGCGGCCCACATTGAGCAGCGCGACCAGTCGCGCGGCATCGACAGCCGTGGCGATGTCCTGCATGAGGATGACCACGGCCGTCGCGGAGGTGATGACGAACGTGAGGATGGGCCGCTGC
>NZ_JASKYR010000640.1:0-4181 GCF_041028215.1 Streptomyces flavofungini | reverse complement strand
ACGGCGCGCACGGTCGTGTCCCCACGCGCGGCGAGCGGTGGGCCTCCTTCAAGGAGTCCCCGTTCCTGCCCGCGCTCGTGCTGGTGTTCATCCTGGCGGCCGCCGCCGGGCTCTTCGCGGGTTCGTACACGTACTCCATGGCGAAGCCGACGCCGCACCACGTCCCCGTCGCGGTCGTCGGCGACCAGAACTCCCGGCAGGGCAAGGCCTTCCTCGGCGGCATGGAGAAGGCCCTGAACGCCTCCCTGGAGGTGAAGCGGTACGCCACCTACGCCAAGGCCAGGCGGGACGTGGACGAGCAGCGGGTGTTCGCGATCGTGGACGTGCGGCGGGGCGACGGGGACCCGGTGACGCTGAACGTCTCCGGGGCCTCGGGCGCCTCGGTCGCCCAGGTGCTCGCCGAGACGGCCCCGAAGGTGGGCAAGCAGGCCGGTGTGCAGGTCACCGTGAAGGACATCAAGCCGCTCCAGGAGGGTGACCCGCGGGGCCTCGCGATCTTCTACATCTCACTGGCCGCGGTGATCATCGGCTTCGTCGGCGCCATCCAGCTCAGCGTGCACGCCCGGGGCCTCAATCCGGCGGAACGGATCGGCTTCACGGCGCTCTACGCGCTCCTCGGGGCGTTCGTGATCGCCGCGGTCGTGGACTGGTGGCTCGGCGCGCTGGATCTGCCGTTCGTGGAGTCGTGGCTGATCCTGGCGTTGACGCTGTTCACCTCGGGGATGGTCTTCACCATGTTCAACACCCTCTTCGGGCGGTGGGCGATGCTCCCGACCTGGGGGCTCATGGTGCTGCTCGGCAACCCCTCGTCCGGCGGGGCGGTGTCCTGGCCGCTGCTCCCCTCGGTCCTCGGGCACATCGGCCAGTGGCTGCCGCCGGGTGCCTCGGTGAACGCCCAGCACACCGCCGTCTACTTCGGCAGGCACCAGCACGCCTTCCCGTTCCTGGTCCTCGCGGGCTGGGCGCTGCTCGCCTCGACCGTCTTCTGGGTGTGGCGGCACCGGCACCCGGGCGGCAGGCCGGGCGCCCCGGCGCACGCGGCGGGGACGGGCGCCACGATCGCCTGAGGCCCCGGTCGATCGCCTGAGATCCCGGTCCAATCGCCCGAGGCCCCGGTCAGGGGAGACGACGAAGGCCCCGTCCACTGGACGGGGCCTTTGGTGAGAGTGGCTGGGGCCGGGATCGAACCGGCGACCTATCGCTTTTCAGGCGATCGCTCGTACCAACTGAGCTACCCAGCCACGCGATTCGCGAGGAATCGCAAGCGGTCCTGACGGGATTTGAACCCGCGGCCTCCACCTTGACAGGGTGGCGAGCACTCCAAACTGCTCCACAGGACCATGCTTTGTGCGAGCACTAGTCTCGCACAAGGTGTTGCGTGCCCCCAACGGGATTCGAACCCGTGCTACCGCCTTGAAAGGGCGGCGTCCTGGGCCACTAGACGATGAGGGCTAAGAGGCCCGCCTGGGCGCTTTGCAGCGCGTCGGGGACGTGAGAAGCATATGGGATGCGGGGAGCTATCGCCAAAACGGTTTACCCGGAGGGGCTCGGAGCGGTCGGCGACGGGGTCGCGCCGGGCTGGTTCTCCTTGGGCAGATGGCGGCTGACCTCGGCCTTCGTCAGGCCCAGACCGCCCAGCCTGATCTCGTCCCAGGCTTGCAGCCGCTTGCTCGTACGGTCCAGATAGAGCACGGAGGCCTCGACCGGGTCGGGGTACCTGTCCTCGACCGCGCGCAGTCCGCTGCCGCCGGTCGACCCCTCGATCCGCAGCCGCGTGCCGCCCTCCATGACCTCCATCTTCTGGTGGTGGAGGTGGCCCGCGAGGGCCAGCGGGACCTCGCCGTCCGTCTCGCGCGCCGCCGCGGGGTCGTGCGCGACCGCCACGTCGACGGGGGTGCCGGCCGCCCGCTCGGCGCGCAGGGCCGAGGCGAGCCGGACGCCCGCGAGACGGTGGACCGAGCCGGACCGCTTCGCGGAGCGGTCGGGGGTGTACTGCGGGTCGCCGATCCCCGCGAAGCGCAGCCCGGCCACGGTCTCGGCCCTGCCGTCGTCGAGCACGTGGACGTTCTTGAAGCGCTCCAGGTAGCGCTGGGTGGTGCGCGAGTCGTGGTTGCCGCGCACCCAGACGTAGGGCGCGCCGAGGTCCGGGATCGGGTCGAGGAAGGCGTTCTCGGCCGCCGAGCCGTGGTCCATGGTGTCGCCGGAGTCGACGATGACGTCGATGTCGTACTGCTCCACGAGCGAGGAGATGATCTTCCAGCTCGCCGGGTTGAGATGGATGTCGGAGACGTGCAGGACCCGCATCGTGGTCGGGTCCGGCTGGTAGGCGGGGAGCGTGGACGTGACGTCGTAGAGCTTGGTCACATTGGTGACGAGGCGCGCCAACTCCCGCTGGTAGACGTCGAATTCGCTCACGATGCTGCGGGCGTCGCCGACCACGGAGGGGGCGCTGCTGAGCAGCCCGGAGAACTTCGGCTCAAGGACCGACTTGGGGTTCCAGGTGGCGTACGCGGCGCCGCCCGACGCCGCGAGGAGCGCCAGCGCGAGACCGCCCGCCGCCAGGGCGCGGCGCGGGCGGCGGTAGACGGCGAGGCCCAGTGCGGTGGCCCCGGAGACGACGGCGACGCAGGAGCGCGCGGCCAGGTCGAGCGTGCCGTGGCCGACGTCGCGCGCGACCTCCTCCTGGAGCCCGGCGAGCCGCTCGGGGTGGTCGACGAGGGCCTGGGAGCGGACCGGGTCGAGCTGGTCCACGTCCACGTCGAGCCGGATGGGCGCGGTGTGCGAGCGCAGTTCCAGGGCGCCGAGCGGCGAGACATTGATCTTCGTACCGCCGGACAGGGAGGGCCGCAGCGTCATGCGGGTGTCCATCGGGCCCACCGGGGCGCGCACGCTGCCGACGATCAGCAGGCCGAGCCAGGCGCCGAAGAGCACGACCGCGATCAGGCCGAGGGCGGCTCTCCAGGGGTGGCGCGCGGTGCCGTCGAGCACGGCCGGGGCGGGTGCGTGGGACGCGTGGCCGCCGGGTCCACCGGTGCGGCGAGCGCGGATGCGGCCCACGAGGGCGCCGCCCACCCGTCGTACGCCCTGGAGAACGACTGCGAAGTCGCGGGCCATTGGTCCCGTATGCCCATGTGGGGCGACGGATATGCCGGGACGGGCGTGGCCGTGTGGCCGACAATGGGGGAGTGCTTGAGATGACGCGCGAGGAGTTCGAGGAACTGGTCGGCGAGGCGCTCGACCGGATTCCGCCGGAGCTGACACGGCTGATGGACAACGTGGCCGTCTTCGTCGAGGACGAGCCGCCCTCCGACGACCCCGAGCTGCTCGGGCTCTACGAAGGGACCCCGCTGACGGATCGCGGCGAGTGGTACGCCGGGGTGCTGCCGGACCGCATCACGGTCTACCGGGGGCCGACGCTGCGGATGTGCGGATCGCGCGAGGAGGTCGTCGCCGAGACGGAGATCACGGTGGTGCACGAGGTCGCGCACCACTTCGGCATCGACGACGCGAGGCTGCACGCGCTCGGGTACGGGTGAGGCGCGGGTCCTCCTGGGTCCTTGTGGGTCCTTAGGGGTCCTCGCGGTCCTCGTGGGTCCTTACGGGTCCTCGCGGGGGCGGCGTTCGGGTTCTGTCGGGTCCGTGTCCTCTTGCGTGTGAGGGGAGTTGGGCATGGCGTCCCGATTGTCAGCGCCTCAGGAGGTGCTCGGCCGTGCGCCAGTTGTACGTTCCCGTCCGTTGGGCCGCGGTCGCGGTGGCCGTCGCGGCGACCGCGGGCTGCATGAGCGTCGGTGACGACGGTGCCGCCCCGCGCCCCGGGCGCTCCGCGGGCGGCCCCGGCGGCGCGGCCGCCTCCGACGGCGCGCCCGTGGTCACCGGCGACGGCGCCATGTCCGGCGGCGAGCGGGGCCGGGCGAAGGGCAAGGGCCGGTCGAAGGAGAAGGGCAAGGGCGAGGGCGGCGGCGAGGACGGCGACGCCGCGCGGGACGACGGCGAGGACGACGCCGGGGACGGCAGGCGTTCCGGGACCTCCGCCACGGCCTCCGCGAAGCCGCCGAAGCAGGGCGACGGTCAGCAGGACCCCGAGCCGCCGCGGCCGAGGCCCACCCCGACGCGCACGACCGAGGAGCCCGAGCCGCCGAAGCCCGAGCCGACCCCGACCCCGGACCCCACCACTCCGGAGC
>NZ_JASKYR010000064.1:0-17637 GCF_041028215.1 Streptomyces flavofungini | reverse complement strand
GGGGAGTGCGGGTCGAGGGGGACGTAGGCCTTGCCCGCCTTGAGTGTGCCGAGGATGACGGCGATCAGGTCGGCTCCGCGCCGCATGGCGATGCCGACGTGGGGCCCGGCGGCGGTGGCGGCGATCCTGGCGGCGACGCGGTCGGCCCGTTCGGCGAGTTCGGCGTAGGTCAGCTCCTCCTCGCCGTCGCGGACGGCGACACGCAGCGGATGCTCTCGCGCGGTCCGCTCGAACCAGGCGGTCAGGGAGGAGGGCACCTCCTTCTGCGCACCACCGGAATCGGGGTTGACCAGGGCGAACAGTCTCCGTTCCGCCTGCGGGGACAGGGCGGGGATGTCCTCGATACGGCGCTGGGGGTCCTGCGCCACCAGGCTCAGGACGTGGCACATCACGGCGGTCGGGTCGGTGTGCCACTGCTCGTCGCTGCACTCGACGTTGAGCAGGAAGGTGGCTCCGCACTCCTCGACGTTCATCGAGAGCGGGTACTTCACCAGGCGGCGTGCCAGCGGCACGGGCGTCACCGTGCACTCCGGCAGCCGGAGGCGCAGCGCCTCCTTGTAGTACGTGAAGGTGTTGTCGCAGGTGAGCAGGTTGCCGGTGAGCCCCGGGCTGACCTGGCGGGTGTGGGCTCCCAGGTCGAAACCCTGGTGGCGCAGCATGCCCACGCTGGCCGACTGCACCGAACGGCACAGGTCCTCGAAGGTCGGGTGCGCGGTGAGGTCCACCGCGAGCGGCAGGGTGTTGACGAAGTAGCCGAAGGCCTGGCGCTGGCGCAGTCCGCGCCGGTTGGCCAGCGGGATGCCGGTGACCAGCCGGCGTCCGCCGCTGACCCGGGCGTAGGTGATGAGGTAGGCGGCGAGGAAGAACGCGAAGGGCGTGCAGCCCAGTTCCCTGGCCCGGACGCGGATCCGTTCGCTCAACGCGGCGTCGAGCTCGTGGCTGCGCTCCTCGCCCCGGAGCGCTCCCGTGGCGTCGCGGCGCCCCTGGAGGCGGTCATCGCCCAGGGTGGTCAGCCCGGTGAGGCGGGTGCGGAAGAACTCCAGGGTGTCGGCGCCGGGCGCGCTGGGGCGGACGAGCGCGGCCGGGTCGTCCTTCGTGGAGGGTGAAAGCTGCGCCTGCGGGTCGGTGTAGACGCGCTCCAGCTCGGCGACGAAGTTGTAGTAGCTGTAGCCGTCGTTGACCAGGTGGGAGAAGACGACGGTGACATACACCGCCTCGTCGTCCTGGTAGACGCGGAAGTCGTACTGGCGCTCGCCGGGCGGGATCGGCTCGTCGCTGCGCTCGGCGAGGTCGCGGGCGAGGAACTCTTCGGCGTCGCCCGGCAGGACGGTGAGCGGCACGAGGGAGTCACGGTCTTCGTCGGGTTCGCGGTACACGGCGCACACGACGCCGTCGCGGGACTCGAACACGGTGTTGAGGGCGCGGATGCCGCGGGCGACGCGGTCGAGCGCGGCTTGCAGCCGCCGTGCGTCGGGGCGCCCTGTGACGCGGTAGAGCGCGGTCAGGTTGAAGGAGGCGTCGGCCGGGAACAGCCGGTGGTGGGTGAAGAGTTTGGCCTGTGCAGCCGTGGCCGGTGTGGTCGCCGGTCCCGTCATGGTCTGTCTCCAGGTGGGGGTTGCCGTAAGTGTTCAGTGACCGGTGCTGCTGAGGTCCCAGGCGAACTTTCGTGACAGCGGCCGGGGCAGGTGGCGCAGCCCCCAGGCGGCGATCTTGTAGCGAAGGCTCGGGGTGCTCAGCACCTTGTTCCCGCGCAGGTCGCGCAGGGCCGCGCGGACGACGTCGTCGGGGTGGAGCCACAGCCAGGCGGGCGGGAAGGTGGCGGGGATGTTGGCCCGCTGGTGGAACTCGGTCCTGGTGTAGCCGGGCAGGAGCGCCAGCATCCGCACACCGCGGGCGCGTACCTGCTGGGAGAGGGCCAGTGACTCGGTGAAGCCGATGACCCACGCCTTGCTGGCCGGGTAGGTGGAGCCCAGCCAGGCCGGACCGAGTCCCGCGATGCTGGCGACGTTGATGACCGCGCCTGAGCGTCGTGCCGTCATCGCGCCGAGCGCGGCGTCGGTGAGCCGCAGGACGGCCCGTACGTTGAGGTCGAGGAGCCGTTCCTCGGCCCGCACGCCGGTCCGCGGGAAGGGCTGGTCGTAGCCGATGCCCGCGTTGTTGACGAGCAGCTCGACGACCGGCTCCGCGACGAGGCGGGCGGTGACGCGCGCGCAGCCCTCGTCGGTGGTGAGGTCGGCGGGCAGGACTTCCGCGCGGACGCCGAAGCCGGTTCGGAGCAGGTCGGCGCGTTCCTTGAGGTCGCTCTCCGAGCGCGCGACGAGCACCAGGTCGTGGCCCTGCTCCGCGAGGACCTGGGCGAACGACCTGCCGAGACCGGTCGTCGCTCCCGTGATGAGTGCTGTGGGCATGAGCGGGTGTCAGCTCCGGTGGGCGAGTGGTCAGACGCGGATGGGTGGTCAGACGCGGCTGGGGGCACGGAGTATCTGGTCGCGTACGGCACGGAAGCCGTCGAGCGCCCGCTGGAGCTGGTCCTGGGTCTGTACGGCGGTGTAGCTGGTGCGCAGCCGGGGTGAGGCGGCGGGCGGCAGCACGGCGTTGACGTACACCCCCTGTTCGATGAGGAGGTTCCAGGCGAGCAGGGTGCTGATGTCGTCGCCGGTGTCCACGGGCACGATCGGTGTCTGGCTCGCGCCCACCTCATAGCCCAGGGCGGCCAGTTCGCGGCGCATGAAGTCGGCGTTGTCGGCGACGGCGCTGCACCGCCAGGGCTCGGCCTGGAGGATGCGCAGGGATTCCAGGGCGGCGGCGGTGTTGGCGGGGCTGGCGCTGGCGGAGAACATCAGGCTGCGGGCGGTGTGCCGGAGGTAGTCGATCACGTCCTCGTCGCCGAGGATGGCGCCGCCGATGGAGCCGAACGCCTTGGAGAAGGTGAGGGTGATCAGCGGCACGCTGTCGGTGAGACCGAACTGGGAGGCGGTGCCGCGCCCCTTGTCCAGCACGCCGCCGCCGTGTGCGTCGTCCACCAGGAGGGTGGCTCCGTACCGGTCGCACACCTCGACGAGTTCGGGCAGGGGGCACAGGTCGCCCTCCATGCTGTAGACACCGTCGACGACGACCAGGCAGTTGCTCGTCTCGGCGACCCGTGCCAGCTTGGCCGCCAGTTCGGTGGTGTCGTTGTGCGCGAACCACTGGACCTTCGCGCGGCTCATCCGTGTGGCGTCGATGAGGGAGGCGTGGGCCTCCTTGTCCAGGAAAACGATGTCGCCGGGTCCGCACAGTCCGCAGATGGCGGCGAGGTTGGCCTGGTAGCCCGTGGTCAGGACGAGGGCAGCGGGCTTGCCGAAGAACTGGGCGAGTTGGCGCTCCAGCTGGTCGTGCAGCTCCAGGTTGCCGTTGAGGAACCGGGAGCCGGTGCAGCCCGCTCCGTAGCGCTCCGCGGCCTGGGCCGCGGCGTTGATCACCCGGATGTCGGTCGACAGGCCCAGGTAGTCGTTCGATCCGCACATGATGACCTCGCGGCCGTCCGTCATACGCGCGGTTCCCGCTTCGCGGCCGTCGAAGTTGAGGAAGTAGGGGTAGAGGCCGGCGGCTTTGAGTTCACGGGGCCGATTAAAGGTGGTGCACTTGTCGATGACGCTCACAATTCATCCCTTTGACGTCTTGAAAGTGGCATGGATGTACTCAGGAACGGAATGCGGAGCACAAAACTCCGGAGCACTCCGCCGAGAAATGCGGGCAGGGCCATGGACTCCCATTCGCCTGACGGGCGGCATGGGACGGGAACCCGCGACGTCACGGTCCGGCGCCGTGCGCACGGAGGACGAAGCAGGTGAGGCGATGAGCATGCTGCGGCACTTTCCGCAGGTGGAAGGATCGCTTCCCCTCGTTCAGAACGATCCGACTCGTTTTAGACTAGGTGGGCGCCCCGGGGGCGTCAAGTGAAGAACATGTGAACTGGGCCGCTGTGCAGGGGCGTTGTAGCGGCACACGGCAACCACCGGTGAGATGTTGCGTTTACGGCTCAAGAAGGGCTAGCTTCACCCCGGCGCCGAGCCCCCCGGGCATTCCCCCGTGGACCGAACACGCCTTCAAGTCCAGACCGAAAGAGAGAATGATGCAGCGTCAGATGGAGCTCGATCAGGACATTCTGGTGAAAGCCCCGCCGGACGCGCTCTACGAAGTCGTCTCCGACGCGCGGGCCATGGCACGCTTCAGTCCGGAATGCAGGAAGGTCCTGGGCCCGAGAGGCGGCCCCGCTGTCGGCCGCAGCTTCATCGGACTGAACCGCAGGGGTCCCTTCTTCTGGTTCACCTGGTGCCGCGTCGTGCACGCCGAACCGGCGAAGCAGTTCACCTTCGACGTGAGCATCTTCGGCCTGCCGGTGGCGCGTTGGGGCTACCACCTCTCCCCCGAGGAAGAAGGCACCCGGGTCACCGAGACCTGGCGGGACCTGCGCACGGGCCGCGGCGCCCGCCTCACCGAAGTGCTGGGCCTGGTCTTCACAGGCACCCCCGCGCATCAGCGTGCCGCACGCAACCGCGCGGGCATGCGAACCACCCTGTTCCGGCTCAAGCGCGCCGTGGAGCGCCAGGTCGGCACCCCGCGGGTGCGCTACGGGTCATGAGGCGGGAGCTGCGGCGGAATGCACGCCCCGCGGGAACCCCCGCATGAGCAGCCCGATGAGGTCGCGGGTGTAGGTCTCGGTGACCTCACCCCTGCGGACCAGGATGCGCAGCCACAGCGCACCGGCGATGGCGTCCACAAGCGGCGCGGGGTCGGCGTCGGGCGCCAGCTCTCCGCGGGCCACCGCGCGCTCGAAGATCGGCTGATGGCGGCCGAGCCGGTCGTCGAGGAAGGAGACGACGAGTTCGCGCATCGCCTGATGCCGCACCGCCCCCACCAGCGCGGCCTCGATGACCGCCCGCCGGTGTTCGTCGTCCAGCAGGCTCAGCACCTGCTCGGCGAGTGCGGTCAGATCACCGTGCAGGCTGCCGGTGTCGGCGGGCTCGAAGCTCAGGAGATGGGCGTGCACCAGCGCGTCGCGCAGCAGCTCGGCCTTCGAGGACCACCAGCGGTAGAGCGTGGTCTTGTTGACCCCGGAACGCTGGGCCACGCCTTCGATCGTCAGGGCGTCGTAGCCCAGAGCGCCCAGCAGGTCCAGGGCGGCAGTGAAGATCTCGGCCTTCCGGCGCGGCCCCCCGGCCTCGACGTCCCGCTTGACCATGGCTGCGTCCCGCCTCTCCCTGACGCGGCGGCCGCCGCCCCGCACGGAGGTCCCCTCTCGCACGGGGAGCCCTCCTCGACTCGTACAGGGGCCAGCCTACAAGAACGCAACGGTGCGTTGCACAAGCACGGCTTCTCGCCTACTGTGCAACGCACCGTTGCGTTTGATTGTGCCGCCCGTTCGTCGCGAGGTGTCGTCCGCTCGCGGTTGGGCGCTGTTCGCTGACCCACCTCACCTCGCAAGGGGTTCCCATGCGTACTGACCCACCGGAACACGACCCGGACGCCGACCTGACTCCAGCACCCGGCCGACCCGGCATCTGGACCTCAGGGCCCGCCTCGGGCATCCCCTTGGTGCTGGTCCACGGCATCCGGGTCGCCGCCCGGATGTGGGACCCGCACGCCCGGCAGTTGGCCCCGCGCTTCCGCGTCACCGCTCCGGATCTCCCGGCGCACGGAACCCTGCGCGAGCGAGCCTTCAGCATGGAGGAGGCGGTCGCGCAGGTAGACCATGCCGTGGACGAGGCCACGCGGGCCACCGGCCGCCGCCCCCTGGTGGTCGGCGCCTCCCTCGGCGGATACGTCGCCCTGGCCTACGGGGCCGCCCACCCCGACCGGGCCGCCGCCATCGTGGCCCAGGGCTCCACCGCCCGGCCCAACCGGCTGACCGGCCTGGTCTACCGCGCCGCCGCCCGCGCGATCCGGCGTCTCGGCCCGGAGCGCGCCGCCCGCCTGAACGACCGGGTGCTGCGGCGCAGGCTGCCGCCCGAGAGCTACCGGGCCGTGCTGTCCGGCGGACTCGCCATGCACGCTTTCGTCCAGGTCGTCGAGGACCTGACACGGCGCGACTTCCTCATCCTGGCCAAGCGCTGCGAGCTGCCGGTGCTCTTCGTCAACGCCCGCGGCGACCGGCTCTTCCGCGCTCACGAGCGGCAGTTCCTCGGCGCGGTCCGCGCCGACGGCGGATACGCCCGGCTGTTCCACGTACCGGGGACGCACGACATATCCATCAGCGACCCGTCCGCCTTCGTCCGGATCGTCGAACGCGGCCACGCACTTCTGTCCACGGCCCGGCCCGACGCCTTCACCGCCCCGCAATGAGCCGACGAGATCGCCCATGCGGGAGCCGGGTCGTGGCCTCCGGCATGGGTGGGTGACAAGGCCGGGCGGCGACCGCCGATCGGGCGGGCCGCTGGGACAGGCATTGCCCGCTCGGCATGTTCGGCATGTATGGGGTCAGACCCCTCTCGTAGGGCTGGCGGTGTCGCGTCTGTACGCCTGGTGCGGCTCCACCCGCGCCGCACAACTTTCAGTGGGTATATAGGGGTTGGTGTCGAGGGGTGAGTGGTCGAGGGCCGGTGTTGTCTCAAAGGGCGAGTTGATGGTCGGTGCCGAGGGGGACACAGCACCAGCCGGTCGGGCGGCAGCCGCTGACGAGGGATTCAACAGATGCACGTTCAACCAGCCGATGGCACGGAACCTACTTGCGGGACGCTGACCGCGCCTACCCCGGCCGACCGATTTACGTATACCTAATGGCCATGGACGGCGCGGATACCCCCCCCCACAGCGTGAAGGTACGTCGCAGCACCGATGGGCAGGCCGAGCCCGGACGGTTCAGACGCAGACCACGATCTTCCCCCGGGTGTGTCCGCGCTCCGCGTATGTGTGCGCTTCCGCGATCCGGTCGAGCGGGTAGGTCCGCTCGACGCGGGGTGTGTAGCGGCCCTGACGGCCGAGTTCCCCGGCGGCGGCGAGGAGAGTGGAATCGTTCTCCGCGTTGACCAAGTGCACGCCCAGAGCGGGGGCGTTGGCGTGGTCGGCGACCGTCGACACGCGAGCGGGGTCGCCCACGATGGCGACGAGGTCGGCCAGGGAACCGGAGGCCGCCGTGTCGAGCGCGATGTCGACACCGTCGGGAGCCAGGGCGGCGAGACGCCGCGCGAGGCCGGTGCCGTAGGTGGTGGGAACGGCTCCCAGGGAGGTGAGGAAGTCGTGGTTGCGTTCGCTGGCCGTCCCGATCACGGTGGCGCCCTGGGCCACCGCGATCTCGACCGCGGCGCTGCCCACGCCTCCGGCGGCGCCTTCGATGAGGAGGGTGCGCCCGCTCAGCGGCCCGAGCGCCCGCAGCCCGCCCATCGCCGTCACGGACGCCAGGGCGGCTCCGGCCGCCGCCTCATCGCTCCATGTGGCGGGCGCGGGTGCCCAGGCCGAGAGGACGGCCAGCTCCGCCGTCGCGCCGGTGACGCCGCCCAGACCGAAGACCCGGTCGCCGACGCTCACCCCCCGCACATCCGCGCCGATCCCATCGACCTGGCCGACGACCTCACGCCCGGGGACGGCGGGCAGGTCCACGGGGAGCACCTCGCGCAACGCCCCGGACCGCACCTTCCAGTCGATGGGATTGACCCCGGCCGCGGCGACACGGACGCGGATCTCACCGGGTCCGGGACGCGGCTCCGGGACCTGCTCGACCACCAGGGTCTCGACACCGCCGTACTCGTGGAAGCGGACTGCGCGCATGACGTTCTGCCTTTCCGTACGGCCCCGCACCGGGACGTACGTGTGCGATCAGAGGGGCTTGACTGTGCGGCGAGCGCCGACGGCTCCTACGCTAAAACCTCACGTTGACGTCAGGTGCAAGTCCGGCTGACTCACGGGGAGGAGCGGTCGGCGCCAGGGGGGCCTGTTTTCCATTTCGCCGCCCTGCACAATCAATATGTGTGACCGCGGGATGAGGATTTCAAGAATCTCGCGGTGAGGGTTTTGGCGGCTCGGGGCGGGGAGCCATTATTCGCCCTACACCGGCCCTTGCGCCGTGCTACTGTCGGTCTCAGTTGCAGTTGTGGTTCCCGAAACTCATGGCGACCCGACCGAAAAATCTGGTCTCGGCGCTCTTGTATGACTGGGTTTTTCCCGGCGGGGTGATCATCGCGGCGACACGGTTTCCGCACAGCGTGGATCCCGATGTACTGCCCCAAAGGAGATACGACATGGCTACTGGCACCGTGAAGTGGTTCAACGCGGAAAAGGGTTTCGGCTTCATCGAGCAGGAGGGCGGCGGAGCCGACGTCTTCGCCCACTACTCGAACATCGCCGCGCAGGGTTTCCGCGAGCTGCTCGAAGGCCAGAAGGTGACGTTCGACATCGCCCAGGGCCAGAAGGGCCCCACGGCGGAGAACATCGTTCCCGCCTGATTCTCACGCACACTTGCAGCTGGGGCCCGCATCCTTCGGGGTGCGGGCCCCAGCTGCTCGCTTTTCCTCGCAACGATTTCCTCTGCGGGGCCGCCCTATCCAGGGCTCGGGACAGCGCCTTCTTCCGCACCCCGAATTCTCTCACCAGGCTTCCCACGAGCGCCACCTGCGTAGCGCCAGATCCGCGTTAATGCGCGTCGGCCAGCCTGTCTTTTTGCATTTCAGTCGGTCCATGTCTTGTACTCCTCCGCGCCAATTTCTCCGGAGGCAATCCTTGATATGTGCCGTATCAAGGAAGGTTTCCGCATGCACCGCACACACACGAACGACCGTTTCGCACGCAGCCGGCCGGCACGGTCCGGTGGGCACAGCCGACGCCCGGCCGCCCCCCAGGGAGAGTTCGCTCTCCCCGTGACCATCACCCCGGCCCTTCCGGCCGTGGGGCGCTTCACCGACCTCGCCATGCCCGCACCGCTGCTGGCCGAACTCACCCGCCAGGGCGTGGCTGTGCCCTTCCCGATCCAGGGGGCGACACTGCCGAACTCCCTCGCGGGCCGGGACGTCCTCGGCCGGGGGCGCACCGGCTCCGGCAAGACCCTGGCCTTCGGCCTCGCGCTGCTCTCCCGAACCGCCGGGCAGCGTGCCGAGGCCCGTCAGCCACTGGGGCTGGTCCTCGTACCCACCCGTGAACTCGCCCAGCAGGTGACCGACGCGCTCGCGCCGTACGCCCGCTCCGTCCGACTCCGCCTGGCCACGGTCGTGGGCGGGGTGTCGATCGGCAGGCAGGTCACCACGCTGCGGGGCGGCGCAGAGATCGTCGTCGCCACCCCGGGCCGGCTCAAGGACCTCGTGCAACGCGGTGACTGCCGACTCGACCAGGTCGACGTCACCGTCCTCGACGAAGCCGACCAGATGACCGACATGGGGTTCATGCCGCAGGTCACCGATCTCCTGGACCAGGTAAGGCCCGGGGGCCAGCGCATGCTCTTCTCGGCCACGCTCGACCGCAATGTCGACCTCCTGGTGCGCCGCTATCTGGCCGATCCGGTGGTCCACTCGGTCGACCCGTCGGCCGGTGCCGTCTCGACGATGGAGCACCACGTCCTGCACGTCCAGAGCGCCGACAAGCACGCGACGACGGCTGCGATCGCCTCGCGCGACGGCCGCGTGATCATGTTCTTGGACACGAAGCACGCGGTCGACAGGCTGACCGAGGAACTGCTCGGAAGCGGGGTACGGGCCGCGGCGCTGCACGGCGGCAAATCCCAGCCCCAGCGCACCCGCACCCTGGCCTGGTTCAAGACCGGGCACATCTCCGTGCTCGTCGCCACCAACGTGGCCGCCCGAGGCATCCACGTCGACGACCTCGGCCTCGTGGTCAATGTCGATCCTCCGAGCGACCCCAAGGACTATCTCCACCGCGGTGGCCGCACCGCACGGGCCGGTGAATCGGGGAGCGTCGTCACCCTGGTCACCCCGAACCAACGCCGCGGCATGGTCCGCCTCATGTCGGATGCCGGAATCCGCCCGCAGATCACACAGGTCCGATCCGGCGAGCAGGAACTGCACCGCATCACCGGCGCCCGGACGCCCTCGGGCATCCCGGTCGTTGTCACCGCGCCGGTGACGGAGCGCCCCAAGCGGGCCGGATCGTCGCGCGGCGGCCGTCGCCGCCCCGCCTCGTCGGCGCGACGCGCCCCCGCACCCGGGACCGGGCTCAGGGCATCGGCATAGAACCCCCGCCGCCACTTCATGGCGCTCTCCACCCGAAGTCCCGCAACAGGAGGCAGCGTTGACCCTGACCAAGACGCATTCCCGCCCGACGGACCCCGTCAGCGATCACGAGACGAAGACCGGAGCCGAGACCGCGGCTGACGCCGTCGGCGAACCAGGACCACGGGTCTGGAAGGACATGACCGTCGAGGTCGCCCTCTGCGTCATGAGCAGCGCCCGTGTCGGTCACCTGCTCGTCTGTGACGATGACGGCCGACGCACCGGCCTGGTCACCCGGGCCCGGCTCACCGCGGTCCGCGACAGCGCCGGTTACACGGACCGCGTCCGTCTGCGGGACGTCACCGACAGCTGCGGCCAAGGTCACTGAACCGTCCACCGCGGTCGGCCCGAACTGCCCCTTCTCCTGCGAGGTCCCATGCGCTGCGTCATCGCCCGCTTTCCGTTCGACCTGACCAAGAGCACCGTGCTCGACTCGATGAAGGGCGTCAAGCCCGAGCCCCTCACCGGGCCGTCCGTGATTATTGGGCGCCGTCACTACCCCGTCAAGCAGGTCGGGGCGGTCATCACGCGTCAGGACCGCCGCGACTTCAGCGCCGGAGAGGTTCTTCGGGCCATGGCACAGCTCGGCTTCACCTGCCGCAGCGCCCCTGTTGCCGCCACGATGCCCTCGGACCCTGCCAGCGCGCTCCAGATGGCCTCAGCGATGCTGGGTTCCCCCTTGCGGGGCTGAAGCTGGGTCCCCTGCCGGGCCGAAGAGGCCACACCTTTGCCGTTCCAGCAAATCCTTATGCCGTTCGGCCCAGGTCCGTGCACCATCGACGGCACACCCCGCGCATCGCGGAGGGTCGGATGAGCATCGGTGCGGCACCGCACCGTGAGCGACAGGAGGCAGCCCATGGCAGGGGACGCGCACGGCCGGAGCGGCACGCAGGACGAGCAGGCGGCTGCCGCGATGTTCGAGCCCGCGGGGTGGGACGAGCGGTACGCCGGACAGGAACGGTTCTGGAGCGGCGCCGCCAACCCCCAGTTGGTCGCGGCCGCCAGTGAACTCCGTCCGGGTACCGCGCTCGACGTCGGCTGCGGGGAGGGCGGGGACGTCGTCTGGCTGGCCGGTCGCGGCTGGCACGTGACGGGCGCGGACTTCTCGGCCGAGGGCCTGGCTCGCGCCGCCCGGCACACGGAGGAGGCCGGTGTCGCCGATCACGTCGACTGGTGGCAGGTGGATGCCCGGACCTTCGACTCCGGCGGCCGCTCGTACGACCTGGTCACCAGCCACTATCTGCACGCACCCGACGGCGGAATGGTCGAGGTGACCCGCCGCCTCGCCACCGCCGTCGCGCCCGGCGGACTGCTCCTGGTCGTCGGCCACGCGCCGTCCCACGAATTCACGCGGCTGTCCGAGAGCCACCGCAAGGCGATGTTCCTGGCCGCGGAACTCCTTCCCGCTCTGCCGGACGACTTCGAGCCCGTCACCGTGGAGCAGCGTACCCGCACCTTGCAGCGGGACAGCGGACCGGTCGAAGCCGAGGACTCGGTTCTGCTGGCCCGGCGCGCTCGACGCTGAACCACCTCCGCGGCCCGCCACGGGCGGCCTGAGCGCGTGCCCCACTCCGCAGCACGCCGAGGGCGGCCCAGGCGCACGGCCCGGCGACCGCCCCGCCCCGGCCCGCCACCCGATTGGATGGTTTGCCGCGGGCCTCGGTGTGGACCCTATGGTCTGGTGTGCGCCGCTGTGACGATGCGCGGGTGATCTTCCGTTTCCTCGCGGGCGCGCGCCCGCACCGAGTCCGCGTGCCGATCGGCGCCGCGGCCCTGGCCGCCCTGTCGTCGCTGGCCGTACTGCCCGCCGCCGCGGTCGATGCCGCCTCCGCACATCCCACCGACGCACATCCCACCGGCGCACGTCCCCTTCCCGCACCGCGGGCGCTCAGCGCGGGCGAGCAGCGAACCGATGCTCGCCTGCGCGGTCTCCCCCGTGACTCCGCGGCCTTCGCCGCCTTCTTCCGTGCTCTTCCCAAGGGCGCGGACCTGCACAACCATCTCTCGGGGGCCGTCTCGACGGAGTATCTGATCAAGCTCGCCGGGCGGGACAAACTGTGCATCGTCGAGGAGACGATGACGGCCGTCCAGGGGCCGTGCGGCAAGGGACAGCGCCCGGCCGCCGACGCGCGGAAGGACGCAGCCTTCCACCGGTCCCTGCTGCGGGCCTGGTCCATGCAGGACTTCCCGGCGGGCGAATCCGGGCACGACCACTTCTTCGCCGCCTTCGCCAAGTTCGGCGAGGTGACCTGGCGCCACACCGGCGAGATCCTCGCCGAAGTCGCTGACAGCGCGGCGAAGCAGAACCAGTTCTACCTGGAGACCATGGTCACCCCCGCGTCGGGGGCCGCGAGGGAGCTGGCCGACAAGGTCGGCTGGAATTCCAACCTGGAACGCCTGCACGACGCACTGCGCGCCAAGGGCGGACTGAACCGCGTGGTCGCCGAGGCGCGCCGTGAGGCCGACAAGGCCGACGCCGACCGCAGGGCAGCGGGACGTTGCGCCACCAAGGCCCCCTCCCCCGGCTGCGACGTGCCGGTGCGGTGGATCTCCCAGGTCTCCCGCGGCGGTTCGCCCGAGCGGGTCTTCACGCAGATGGCGCTGGGCCTTGCGCTGGCCGAGAAGGATGCGCGCTTCGTCGCCATCAACCTCGTGCAGCCCGAGGACGGCGAGAGTGCTCTGCGCCACTACCGGCTCCAGATGCGCATGCTGGACTACCTCCACCAGCAGTACCCCGACGCCCACATCACCTTGCACGCCGGGGAACTGTGGCCAGGCCTTGTCAAGCCCGAGGACCTGACCTTCCACATCAACGAGGCCGTGCGTACCGGACACGCCGAGCGGATCGGCCACGGCGTCGACCTGGTGCACGAGGACGACTGGCAGGACCTGGCCCGCACCATGGCGAAGCGGCAGGTGGCGGTGGAGGTGCCGTTCACCAGCAACGCCCAGATCCTCGGCGTCTCCGGCGAGGACCACCCCTTCCGCGCCTACCGTGAGCATGGTGTGCCCCTCGTGCTCGCCACCGACGACCCCGGCATCTCACGTACCGACATCGGCCACGAGTACCGGTACGCGGCCCGCACCTACGACCTGTCGTACACGGAGCTGAAGGACCTCGCCCGCGCTTCGCTGGAGTACGCCTTCCTGCCCGGACGCAGCCTGTGGCGCGGCCGTGCCGCCTCCCAGGACTACGAACGCGCCGAGCCGTGCCTGCGCGACGAGCCCGGTGCCTCCGCGCTTTCGACCCCCTGCGCGGATCTCCTCGCCGCCAGTCCGAAGGCGGCCGTGCAGTGGCGCCAGGAGGCGGCCTTCGACCGCTTCGAAGCCCGCTGGATGCCCGCGCAATAGGGGTGATTGCAGGGTGCGCGCGTGGTGACTGGCGAGGGTCGTCACTGGCGGGTGTACGTCATCTCGGTACCGCCGTCGCCGACGAGGCGTCGCAGCGTTCCCTCGTCCAGCAGAGTCAGCGTCGAGGGTCTGCCGGGGGCGCACGCCGACTGAGGCTTGCCTGAGCGCACCGCCGAACTTCCCAGTCGAAGGGCGCCCGACTCGACGGATTCCAGTGGCGCCTCGAAGACACACCGGTATGCGCCGCCGTCCTTCGTCGGTCCGACCGCCGTCAGGGTCGCCACGGGGTCGCCCACGTCGCCCTGCCGGATCACCATCCACCGGGTGTGGCGGCCGACGCGGTCCTCGATCTCGCTCTCCCAGGTGCCGAGGAAGGGCTCGGGCAGCGCGCCCGTCCGCTGGGGCGAGGACGTCGGCGTCGCCGGTTCCGTCGGGACCGTGGTCGCCGAGGCCACGGGTGGCGCGGTGGGCGCCGGGTCTCGCGACCTCCCTGGGATGTCCTCGTAGAAGACGTAGGCGCCCAGGGCGGTGGCCGCCACGGCGGCCGCCGTGGCCAGGACGAGTACGCGGCGCGGGGCGCGGCCTCCGTGCCGGACGCGGCCACCGCGCGGCGGCCGTTCCCCGTCCCGGTGCTCCCCCGGTTCGCCGAGGGCCAGCGGGGCGAAGGTCACCAGCGTGAGCTCGGATCGCGGGCCGTCACCGGCACCTTCCGCTCCGACGCCCTGAGCTGACGCCCCGGCCTCCGCTGCTGAGGGTGCGCGATACGCCCGGACGCCGATGGTCGCGGCGGCGGCCCTACGGAACAAGGTGTGACCGCGCCCAAGGGGCTTGCCGCGCAACCGGCTTGACGGGGCGTCGACTCCGATCGTGGCCGCGGCGGCCCTGCGGAGCAGCGTGGGCCGGGTCATGGGGCGCGCCTCGGGCCGGTGGCGGGCCGTTGAGGGGCACTCTGCTCATGAGGAGGCTCGGCGGCCGGTGGTGGGGTGCTCTGCGTCCGCCGACACCCCGACGGCGAACGCGGCGAAGCCCCCGGTGACCTGTCCCCAGGCCGTCATGAGCACCGCCACCCCCGCCCCCATCACCATGTGCACCACGGCGGCGATGCTCTCGCCCGCGAGGTCGTAGAACGCGCTGAAAGGAGGAGGCGGGTCCGCTTCCTCGGAGTGTTCGGCGAGCCGGAACTCCCGTCGGCGCAAGAGCCATTCGGTCATGCAGTCGTACGCGTGCACGATTCCACGCACCGCTCCGCCTGCTGCGCCGATCAGAAGCAGACTCGCAGTGTCCACGTGGCCTCAGCCCATGCAGAGAGACTTAGACGGTCGGCATAGAGGTTACGGACCCGCTCAGCACAAGAGAAGAGGTGGCGGTGCTCAGGCCTGTGCGGTGTCGTTTCCCTGCCCGCCGTCTTCGGCCGCGCCCGCCTTGGCGCGCATCTTGCGCAGCAGTTCCGCCTTCTGGTCCGCGGCGTTCTGGCGGTCGAGGTTGCGGTGCGGACCGTTGTTCTGCCGTTCGGCGCGAGACTGCCGCTTGCGCTGGCCGCCGCCCATGCCCACGGGGTTGTTGATGTTCTTGCTCATGGGTTCTCCCGAAATGACGTGAAGTGATCTGCGGATTCATCGACTGGGCAGGAACGCGACAACGTCGGAAGACGTCAGCGGGTCCATCACGCTCTCACTCACACATCAGTGCCTGAAAGAACATGCCCACGACATTACCCGCTTCCGCCGCCCCCGGACACCGCGTTCCGCAGTCGTCACGGGAGCGCCAGAGCCACAGTGATCGTCTTGCCGTCCGGCCGTACGGCGACGTCCACGCGCGAGCCGAGGCGCTGGACGACCATCCAACCGTGACCGCCGGGGAGCCCGGGCGCGACGGGCTGGCGTCGCGGCACGTCGGTGCTTCCGTCGCCGACCGTCAGTTCGAGTTCAGCGCCGTTCAGCCGCGCACTGAAGTGCGTGACGCCGCCCGCGTGCAGCAGGGCGTTGGCCGTCAGCTCGCTGACCACGAGCAGCGCGTCGTCCCGCAGGCGCCGCACCTCGCTCGACGGCGGGTCGCGGTCGAGTTCCGCCAGGGCTTCGCGGACCGCGATCCGCGCGTCGGCACAGCTGATCTCCCGCACTCCCGCCGCCTGCCCTGCCTCGACAACGCGCACCGCGGTATCCGTTGGTTGCCCGCACATGTCCCGTCACCGCTTTCGTATCGTCGGTTATCTCCGCCTGCCCGACGCGCTCGCTCCCACACTCGACGAGCGGAATGCAAGGCAGCCGTCAGCGCCTCCCCCGGCCGACGCGGTACGGGCATGTGGCAGGGTCAGGGAATGGTTTCTGACAGACAGAGCATCGACGTCACCCGGCACGGCCGGGTCACCGTTGTCGCCTTCCGCCACGAACTCGACCTCGAAGACACCGTCGAGGCGACGCTCGCGCTGTCCCGTGCGCTCGCCGATGCCGACACCGGGGGAACTCTGCTCGACCTGGCCGCCCTCACCTTCGCGGACAGCACCCAGCTCAATGTGATCCTGCGTGCCCACACCGGGCACCGGGACGCGGCGCGGCCGTTCGTGATGGCCGGTCCTTACCACCCTGGCGTGTGGCGGCTCCTTGACGTCACCGGTGTCACGGAGGTCCTGGAACTGGCCGACACCTTCGAGGACGGCCTGCGGCGGGTGCACGCGCTGCTCGGCAGCGACAGGATCGCGGCGCCGGATGACATGCACTGACCAAACGGGCCGCGCGCCGGTCGCGTCATGGACAAGGAAAAAGGGTGCCCCCGGCCATTTCAGGCCGGGGGCACCCCTTGTTCCACCCCGGGAGGTTCACGGCCGCCCTCGGGGCCGGTAAGGATGTCAGGCCGCCACGGCGACGTGGTCGGTCTCCAGGCGGCGGGCAGCCGCGGTGAGGTCGGCCCGCCCGAAGAGCAGCGCGTATCCGGAAGGCAGTTGGTTCAGGACGCGGTCCAGGAGTGGGCGCTCCGCCGTGCGGGCGAGGACGACAAGGACAGAGCCGACGTCCCACCGCGTGGTGGCGTAGGGGGCGTTTCTCGACTCGGCGAGGCGCTTCACGAAGGCGTGCGCGCTGAGGGGCGACGGGCGGGGAACCGACTGGGCGAAGGAGCGGGCCGCCTCGGCGGGCAGCTGGTGCGCGAGGTCGACGCGTTCGTCGCCGACGAGCTGTTGTCCGAGTGCGGCCAGAACGGCGGTCGTCACGCGTTCGGCCTGTTCCAGGGTGGCGTAGGCGCCCTGATAGCGGACCTGCTCCAGGAAGGCGGTGTAAGCGCGGGAGTAGGAGTGCGACGGGGTCGGGGTGGACACGACGTGGGTCCCTTTCACGCTCGGGTTGCATCCGCGGGCGGCCTGCCCGGCCAGGGCGACCGGGCAGGCCCTCGGGCGGCGGGTGTCGCTGGCAGAGGTCAGGCGGAGAGCCGCTTGGCGCCGGCGGAGGCGCCGGGGCTGATGCTGATCTTCCTCGGCTTGGCGCGTTCGGCGATCGGGATGCGCAGAGTGAGCACACCCGCGTCGAAGGTGGCGTCGATGGCTTCGGTGTCGAGCGTGTCGGCCAGCATCACCTGCCGGGAGAAGACACCCATGGGGCGCTCGGCCAGCTCCATCTGCGTGCCTTCGCCGGTGCGGGCCGGGCGGCGCTCGGCCTTGACGGTGAGCATGTTGCGCTCCACGTCGATGTCGATCGCGTCCGGGTCCACCCCGGGCAGGTCCAGGGCGATGACGTAGGCCTCGCCGTCGCGGTAGGCGTCCATCGGCATCTGCGAGGGCTTCGACCACGTCCCGGCCGACTGGGCGAAGAGCTGCTGGGCGAAGCGGTCGAGGTCGCGGAAGGGGTCAGTGCGCATCAGCATGTCGCTACACCTCCAGGTGCTGGGCCTTTGACTGCCGCGTGCGCTGCGGCTGACTAGGTTGTACCATGTCATCGTAACGATGACAAACTCATACGTCAGCGCCACGATGACACTCCAGGAGGACGGCATGCCCCATCCCCCCAACCCCGGCCAGTCGGCTCCCGAGTCGGGTCAGCAGGCCCCGGATTCCTTCTTCGCCGCCTACACGGCCCTCCAGGACATGACCCGCACGGCCCAGGCC
>NZ_JASKYR010000639.1:0-4474 GCF_041028215.1 Streptomyces flavofungini | reverse complement strand
GCCCATGGTGATGATGTCCTGGTTGTTCTTGGCGTCGCTCATGGTGAACCCCCGTGGGATCGACTTTCGCTGGGGCGAACGCTCGCTCGGCAACTCCCCCGAGGGTCGCCGAGCGGGCGTTCCGGGCCGCTCACTCTATGCGCGGGGCCCAGTGCGACCCGTCTGCCCCCCGACGCGACGGATCGTGTCCTCAGAGTGGCAGCCGCCCATAAACGTTCGATGAACGCCCCGGGCGGTCCCGTCAGGCGGCGGCGACGGGGTGCAGGAGCTTGCGGACCTCGTCCGCTTCCGGGGCCTTCGCCCGCTCGTGCAGGGTGAGCGCCTCCCGCCAGCACGCCCGCGCGCGGTCGAGCTGGCCGAGGACGTCCAGGGACCTGCCCAGGAGCGTCAGGATGTTGGCGCGCATCCAGTCGCCGCCGATGAACCCCGTGGTCAGCGCCTGCTCGGCGTGCTGCGCGGCCTGGGCGGGGCGCCCGGCGGTCAGGTGGACCTGGGCGATGCGGTAGTGGGTCGTACCCTCCCACAGGCGCTGCCGGTTCTCCGCGAACATCTTCAGGGCCTGGGCGAGCTGGTCCATGGCCTCCGGGTGGCGGCCGGTGTGGCTGAGGGCGATGCCGAGGGCGTACCGGGCGTTGGCGAGACGGAAGGTGAGGCCGAGGTCGTCGTAGATCGCGATGCCCTGGCCCACGAGATCGATCGCCGTCGCGGTGCGGCCCACGGCGACGAGGACGCGCGAGAGGTTGCACAGCGCGCTGGCCTCACCCGGCCGGTTGCCGTCCGCCCGGAAGGCGTCGATCGCCTTGAGGAGGTAGACCTCGCTCACCTCGGGGCGGTTCAGGCAGTTCGCCGCGATCCCCAGCTCGTTGGGCGCGTTGCTGCTGCTCCACGGGTCGGCGGCCAGCTCGTCCAGGGAGGTGGCCCGCTCGGCCTCCAGCCGCGCCGCCTCGAAGCGGCCCGCGTTGTTGTGCACCTGGGCCAGCGTGATCCGCGCCCGGCCCTCCGCGTGGGCGTCGCCCAGGGCCGCCGCCGCGTCCCGCGCGGCCGAGGCGGCCAGTTCGTAGCGGAGCGAGCTCGCCCCCGACTCCGCCAGGTCCTTGGAGGCGAGGAGCAGGTCCACGGCCCGGCGCAGCGTCCCCGTGCCGAGGGACTGCTGGACGCAGGCCAGGATGCAGGCCGCCTCGGAGTGGAGCCAGTCCAGGGCCTTGGTGTCGTCGCTGAAGTCCTGGCCCGCGTGTTCCGTGGGCGCCAGATGGTCGACCGTGCGGTCGCCGGGGCGCTCTATCGCGTAGACCCGGGACGCCGAGGCCAGGTAGAAGTCCAGGAGGCGGGAGAGGGCCGCGTCCCGCTCGCTCGGGGGCTGTTCGTCGCGTTCGGCGCAGGCGCGGGCGTAGAGGCGTACGAGGTCGTGGTAGCGGTAGCGGCCGGGCGCAGCGGATTCGATCAGGGAGGTGTCCACCAGGGCCTCCAGGAGATCCTCCGCGTCCTCCTGCGGCAGGTCCAGGATGGCCGCGGCCGCCGCGAGCGACAGGTCGGGGCCGTCCGCGAGACCGAGGAGGCGGAAGGCACGGGCCTGGGCCGGTTCGAGCTGGCCGTAGCCGAGCTCGAAGGTGGCCTTGACCGCCAGATCGCCCGCCTGGAGCTCGTCGAGGCGCCGCCGCTCGTCCGCCAGCTTCGCCGCGAGCGTCGAGACGGTCCAGGTGCGGCGGGCCGCAAGCCGGGAGGCCGCGATACGGATCGCGAGCGGCAGGAAGCCGCAGGCCGCGACGGTGTCGAGGGCGGCCTTGCGCTCGGAGGTGACGCGCTCCTCGCCGACGATGCGGGTGAACAGGAGCAGGGCCTCCTCGGGGGACATCACGTCCAGGTCGACGAGGTGCGCGCCCGCGAGGTCGACCATGCGGACCCGGCTGGTCACCAGGGCCGCGCAGCCCTCCATGCCGGGCAGCAGGGGACGTACCTGGGCGGCGTCGCGGGCGTTGTCGAGGAGGACGAGGACCCGCCTGCCGTCGAGGACGGACCGGTACAGGGCCGCCCGCTCCGCCAGCGAGTCGGGGACCGCCGAGTCGGGCGTGCCGAGGGCGCGGAGGAAGGCGCCGAGGACCGTCTCCGGTTCCGCGGCACGGGCGCCCGCGCCCTGGAGGTCCACGTAGAGCTGTCCGTCGGGGAAGTGGGTGCGGGCCACGTGCGCGACGTGCACCGCGAGCGTCGTCTTGCCCACGCCGCCGATGCCCGCGAGGGCGGAGACCGCCATCACCCGCCCCTCGGCGGAGGACAGGATGTCGCTGAGCTCGTTGACGAAGGAGGCGCGTCCGGTGAAGTCGGGGACGGTCGCGGGGAGCTGGGCGGGGCGCACCACGGCGGCGGCCGGTTCCGAGGCGGACGCGGACGGCTCGGCCAGGGCCGGGTCGGCCTGGAGGATGCGCTGCTGGAGCTCCTTGAGGCCGGGCCTCGGGTCCACCCCGAGTTCGTCGGCGAGCAGGCGGCGCGTGTCCGCGTAGACGGCGAGGGCCTCGGCCTGGCGTCCGCTGCGGTAGAGGGCGAGCATCAGCAGTTCGCGCAGCCGCTCGCGCAGCGGGTGGGCGGCCGTCAGGGCGGTCAGCTCGGAGACGGCCTCCGCGTGGCAGCCCTGTTCGAGATCCATGTCGAGCCGCGTCTCGATCAGTTGCAGACGCCACTCCGCGAGACGGGTGCGCTGGGTGTCGGCGTACGGCCCCGGCACCCCGGCCAGGGGCTCGCCGTGCCACAGGGCGAGCGCCTTGTTGACCAGCGTCCTCGCCTGGCACAGGTCACCCGTGCTGCGGGCCTTCTCCGCCGTGGCCCAGAGGTCCTCGGCCGCCGTGAGGTCGAGAGCGCCGTCGGCGACCTGGACCGCGTACCCGCCGGATTCGCTGATGAGAACGCCGGGGGGCAGCACCTTGCGCAGCCGGGAGGCGTACGTACGTACCGCCGCCAGTGCCTGCGAGGGCGACTCCTCGCCCCAGAGGGCGTCGATCAGCTCCGAGGCCGTGGCCGTGCGGCCCTCGCGCAGCAGGAGGGCCGCGAGGAGCGCCCGCTGCTGCGGAGAACCGGTCGGGAGCTGTTCCTCGCCGTGCCACGCGCGCACCGGTCCGAGCACGCTGAAGCGTGACGCCGGGACCTCGGGGTGCCCCTCGGCCCGCTCCTCGGGGGCGTTCCCCGAGGCCGGACGCCACTGCTCCGGTACTCGCGGTACATCGACCATCGCTCCCCCTGCCGCCCTGCCGTTCCCAGTCCTGCCGGTCGCGGGCTGCCCGTCCCGCGGTCTTGCCGTTCGTCGGTCGTCCGGGCCGTGCCAAGGCGGCGCGCCGGGCGCGCCTCAGCCGTACCCCGGATTCTGCACCCGCCAGTTTGCCTTGTTCATGGCGGATGCGTCAGCCGTGGGAGACGGCTCTCACAGGGTCCTCGCACGGTGTTCTCGGCGGGACGCCGCGTATGCGCCGGTTCCGGTACCGGTTCCGGCGGCCGTACGGGGTGGCCGCGGGGTCCGGTCGCAGTAGCTGACGGAGCGTCAGATCGGCGCTACCTTGGGGTTATGGAGACCATGGAGAGCCCGGAGGCCTTCCCGAGGATCATCTCGGTGGACGACCACACCGTCGAACCCCCGAACGTCTGGCGCGACCGCCTCCCGTCGAAATATCAGGACCGAGGCCCCCGCATAGTCCGCGCGCCGCTGAAGGAGATGTCCTTCCTCGGCGGCAAGTTCGCCCCGGTCATGGGGGAGAAAGGGGACGAAGGCCCCATCGGGGACTGGTGGGTCTACGAGGACCTGCACCGCCCGCTCACCCGCCTCGACACGGCCGTCGGCTACGCCAGGGACGAGATCAAGCTGGAGGTCATCACCTACGAGCAGATGCGGCCGGGGTCGTTCAGCGTGCCGGACCGGCTCGCCGACATGGACGTCAACCACGTCCAGTCCGCCCTCTGCTTCCCCACCTTCCCGCGCTTCTGCGGGCAGACCTTCACCGAGGCCAAGGACCGTGAACTGGGGCTGCTGAGCGTACGCGCGTACAACGACTGGATGGTGGAGGAGTGGTGCGGCCCGGCGGCCGGGGGCCGCCTGATCCCCCTCACCCTGATCCCCCTCTGGGACGCCGAGCTGGCCGCGGCCGAGGTGCGGCGCAATGCCGCGCGCGGGGTGCGGGCGGTCGCCTTCTCCGAGATTCCGCCGCATCTCGGGCTGCCGTCCATCCACGCCGACGCGTGGGACCCCTTCCTCGCGGCGTGCGACGAGACGGGGACGGTCATCGCGATGCACATCGGCTCGTCCAGCAGGATGCCGTCGACGTCGCCGGACGCGCCGCCCGCCGTCGGCTCCACGATCACCTTCGCGAACTGCTGCTTCTCGATGGTGGACTGGCTGATGAGCGGCAAGTTCGAGCGCTTCCCGGGGCTCAGGATCATGTACGCCGAGGGGCAGATCGGGTGGATCCCCTACATCCTGGAGCGGGCGGATGTGGTG
>NZ_JASKYR010000638.1:0-5327 GCF_041028215.1 Streptomyces flavofungini | reverse complement strand
GGCGCGCAGAGCGAGTCGGTCTCGTCGCCCATGTCGGGCCCGGTCCAGAGCGGGGTGCGCGGGGTCCCGCCGTCGTCGACCAGCACGAAGTCGCCGTCGCCGAGCTGCCAGCAGAACACCATGTCCTCGGTGAGGACGGCGCCTATCAGGGTGCTGCCGTAGGCGGCGAGGTCCGGGGGCTCCGCGCGCGCCGCGCGGCGGCCGGTCCGTGGGCGGGTGAGTTGCGGTCGTACAGCAGGGCGCGCTCGTGCCAGCGGTGGCCGACCTGCTGCGGCAGCCGCCGCGCCTCCTCGCGCAGCCCGGTGAAGTGCGCGGCGTCACCTCCGACGCGCACCACCTCGCGGGCGAAGGCGCGCGCGCAGGCGGTGAACTCCTCGACCGCCCAGCGGGCCCCGAGGTCGCTGCGGAAGTGGGCGGCGCTGCCGTGTCCGTCGGCGACCGTGAGGACGACCGCGCGGCCCCCGGCGACCGGCACGAGCGCGCTGCGGTCCTGGCTGTACTTCTTCGCCACCCCTTTGACCGCGCCGCTGATGAGCGTCCACGGTGCGCCCGCCGATGGGTCCGCCGCCGGGTCGCGTTCCGTCACTGTCCCCGGTTCGGTCACCAGATGTCGTCTTCGCCCTTGGTCATCGACGGGACGTCGATCGGCGTCGCGGGCTTGGTGCCGTCGTCGACCTTCGGCGTGGAGGCGTCCTTGACGACCGCCGTGGACATCCACCGGATGGCGGCGGCGAGCTGGCGGGGGTTCTTCGCCTGGAGCGGCTCCAGTTCGGGGTTGCCGAGGAACTCCTTGAGCATGCTCTTGTCGGCGTCGTCCCCGATGGCCACCGCGACGCGCACCGCCCGCTTGCCCCACGGGGTGCCGTCGATGGCGCGCAGACCGGCGCGCCAGTCGTCGGTGGGCTGGCCGTCGGAGGCGAGCGCGAGGACCGGCGGCAGGGCGCGCTGGGGCATCGGCGGGGTCTGGAGGGCGCCCGCCGCCAGCTTGAACGCGGCACCCATGTCGGTGCCGCCGTAGATGTGGACGTCCTCCCAGGTGAACTGGTCGACCGGGGTGGGGTCGTTGACGTGCCAGCTCGCGCCGCTCGCGAAGGTGATGGCCCGCACCAGCAGGGAGGCGGCGGGGTTGGACTGGGCGGCCTGCTGCATCTCGGGGATGGCCTCGCGGATGGCGAAGTTGAGCTCGCCGATCTTGCCGTTGATGCCCATGGAGCCCGAGCAGTCGAGCATCCAGATGAAGTGGACGGGGCGGCTCGCCATACTGCCGCCGGGGAAGTTGTCGGCGAGGATCTGGGTGGTGTCGCTCACGCTGGTCCTTTCTGTGGAGCGCGGTGGGGCGCGAAGGCGCGGGCCGGGCCCGCGATCGGTGCCCCGCGAGGCACCGGCGCACTGGTCATTCGTTCTGCCGCTTGATCCGGTCGCGCCACGCCGTCCACTCCGGCAGTCCCTGGTTCTCCCGCTGGAGAACGGTGGCGACCCGGCCGAGGTGCTGCTCGTCCAGGCGGGCGGTCACGGGCGCGAGCACCTGGTCGAGCAACTCCTCGGCGACGGCCCGCCACTGGTCGGTGACGCCGTGCCGCTGACGGGACCGCCAGAGGTGGAAGTACGCGGCCAACTCGGTGTGCCGCAGGGGCAGTTCACGCAGCAGCCGGTCACGGGTGGGTTCATCGAGGTAGTACGCGCGATAGGCGCTCAGCAGTTCCGGGCTCGCGGCGACGAGGATCTGGAGGCCGTGCGATTCGCACACGTCGAGCGGGTTGGCCCCGGCGAGGGCGCGCCCCACGCGCTCGTCGACGCCCTGGCGCAGGGCCCGGCTCAGCGGCGCCGCCTTGTGGCCGAGCTCCCGGAAGCGGCTCACGGTGGCCCTGCTCACGGCCAGGCGTCCGTCGGCGAGGTCCTGGGCGGTCACGAGCAGGTCGGCACTGGCCCGGTCGGCCGCCCCGAGCTGTCCGTCGGCGCGCATGTCCCGTGCGTAGGCGACGAGTTCGGGGTCGCAGCGGTCCGGGTCCCTGACCCACTGGATGAGCGCGCGGCCGTGCCCCGCCTCGACGACCAGGCGCGGCGTGCAGGTGCGGGCGACCCAGGCGACGTCGGCGCGGTCGGGCACTTTGCTGCGCCACACGATGCGCCAGAGCAGCCGCAGCGTCTTGACGTCCTCGACGCGCCGCGCGGGCAGGAGTTCGAGGAGCCGCCCGAAGAGCGCCGCGCCGCGCAGGTGGTCCGGGGGCCCGCACCACAGCGCGGCGGACGCCGCGAGGCGCACGGTGAGCGGCGCCTCCTCCAGGTTCCGCTGGAGCCAGAGGCCCTGCGGTGAGGTGGCCAGCTCCCGGAGGCGGTCCAGCTTGCGCACGTTGAAGTCCACGATCAGCATGCGCAGCACCCGGCGGGTGAAGGGCAGGTGGTCGAGGTCCTCCAGGACCCGCACCGCGTGCGCGCAGTCGCGCCGGTCGGGCCGGAGCAGCGCGTCCGCGAGCCGGTCCATGGCCTCGGCGAGCCCGGGGCCGTTGTCGGCGCCCACCGCGAGGGCGAGCCGCAGCGGTTCGGTCCAGGTGTCCAGGGGGCCGCGCAGCGCCCGGCGCAGGGCGTCGTCCGCGCGCTCTCCGTACTCCTCGCGCAGCTCGCGCCAGGCGTCCTGGCCGAGCGGCAGTCCCTCGAAGGCGGCCAGGTCGGGCAGGGCGCCCCGGGTGCGGGAGGCGTCGAGGCGGTGCTTGACGAGGGCGAGCGCGAGGGGCCGTGCGGCGCGCGCCTGCTCCCCTTCGAGTCCCCGGCACAGCGTGTCCAGTTCGTCGAGCGTACGGGCGTCGGTCTCGCCCCTTTCCACGGACCGCGCGAAGGCGTCGAAGACGGCGCCCAGCGAGGCGCCGCTGAGCCCCGCGAGATCGGCGCCGGTGAGGCCCGCGCCCGCCCGGCCGCCGCCCCGCGCGCCGGACGCGCCGGAGATGAGCGGGATGAGGGCGAAGGCGTCGTCCGTACGCGCGCCCGTGCCGGGTGCGGGCGGGCTGCCGGAGACCCACCGCTCGGCGGTGAGCCGCGCCCAGGCGTCGGGCTCGGTGTGCGGGCTCTGGGGGCCGCCGGTGCCGTCGTGCACGCGGTAGAGGTACGCGATGGTGGCCTCGTCGCGGTCGAACTCCGCGTCCGGGCCGATGCCGATGATCTGCTGCGGGGCGCGGTGCGGCTCGCGGGTCCAGGTGGTGAACGTCAGCACCGGCACATACGCCTCGGGCAGCGAGGCGCAGGCGAGCGCGACCCAGTGGGCCACGGTCTCCGCGTCCTTCTCCACCAGGACGATCTGCCGCCCGGCGGGGTCGCCGAAGAGGCGCCGCACATCGGCGAGGAACGGTGCCACCCGCTCGGCGCGTGCCCGGGCGAACTCCACCAGGCGCGCGCTGTCGAAGTGGGCCCGTGCGACGGGCAGTTCCGACTCGACGAACCCCGCGCCGAGCGCCTCCCCCGCCTCCGGCTCCCAGGTCGCCGAGCGCCAGGTGTCGATCGGCCACACCGAGCCGGGCCCCGGGGTGTCCGCGCCCAGGTGCAGCGCCTCCACGCGCCGCCCCGGCAGCGTGGCGCACAGCAGCCGCCCGCCGTCCGGGAGCAGGGTGTAGCTCAACTCGGACCCGGCCCCGATCACCCCTTCGACAGCAGGGCTCAACTGACTTTCATGCGCGGGAAGTTGCTGATGCTGATCATTCACACCTGACGGCGAGGACTGCGCGGGGATCAGACGGACGGCTCCGGTGTCCGACTCCTGGTCGAGCCGGTAACTGAGGCGACGGATGGCCATGCCACATTGTGACCACCGGCAGCACCCCACCGCAGGCCGTCCGAGAAGTTCCCCCCGGTCTCGTGACGGCTCCGCCGCACCGGCTCACCCCGTCGCGTCTGCCGCCGCCCAGGGGGCGCGAGGGATCAGCCCGCCCGGAACGGCACCGTCAGCCAGGGGCTGTCCGGGTCCGTGGTCAGGGCGCGGTGCGCGTGCAGCACGTCCGTGTACCAGGTGCCGAACGACTCGTCGTCGAAGTGCAGACAGCGGCCGAGCACGTACCCCGCCGAGAACTCCTCCCACGAGGAGTACGAGGCTCGCGCCGCCCGCGAGGCCCGTTCGACGGCCGCCCGCAGCTCCGCCTCGCTCGCGTAGCGCGCGCCCCTGCCCCAGCGGGCCATCTTGGAGGCGCGGCCGATGTCCCAGGCGGCGACGGTGCGCACATGGCCGTCCGGCGGAAGCAGCTCGTCGGCGCGGAAACGGGCCTCGTAGCGCAGGATCTTTCCGACGAGGCCGCGCATGGCGGTCACGAAGTCGTCCAGGTCGGGGTCGTCGCCGGGGCGGTGCGGGGTGCCGGGGCCGCCCGTCTCCACCACGCGGTTGCGCAGGGTGACCTCCACGCACTCCCGCCAGCGCTCCGGGTCGAGGCGGGGGCCGATCTCGGCGATCACCGCGACCCGGGCGCCGAGCACGAAGTCCCAGTACCAGGGGCTGACCTCGCACGTCAGCAGGCGCTCCTGCGTCGCGAGCCACTGCTCACGGTTCTCCACGCCCCAGGACTCGGCGAGGCGGAGGACCTCGTTGCGGTGGCCCGCGCCGTGCCAGTCGAGCGTGTTCCAGGGAGAGCCGTTGGCGAAGCAGAGGTGCGCGCCGCAGGCGAGGCCGTGCAGCAGCGGGCCCGGCGGGGGCGCGCCGGTGCGGCGCGTCTCGACGCGGTCGCCGAGGCCGTCCGGCCGGTGGTGGCGCTCGTGCAGGTCGGCCCAGACCTGGCGCTCCTCGTCCGTGGTGAGGAAGTACTGCTCGCACGGGGTCGCCGCGTTCACCGCGAGGATGTCGACGTCGTCGGGGCAGGCCTCGGCGAGTGTGCCGAGCGTGACGAACTCGTAGACGACGGCCGGGTGCGGGCGCGGCAGCAGCCCCGCCGTGTAGACCTGCGCGGCCTTCCTGCCGTCCGGCAGGTCGACGGTGAGCAGGGGGCTCGCGTCGGGGTCAGGGGCGTGGTCCCGGCCGTCACTCGCGGCGTGCAGGGGCACCGGGCGGTACAGGCCCTCCACGGCGATGGCGCGCAGGTAGGTGTACGGGTCGTCGGCCACGGCGAGTTCGTACAGGTGCTGTTCGAGGTCGGCGGGGCCCTGCCAGGGGCTCCCGTCGGACGGGGCCGGCACCCACGGGAAGATGTCGTCGTGGGACTCGTCCTCGTACTCGGCTGCCGCCATGGCGCTCCGCTCCGGGTTGGGTGGATCTTGTAGCTTACGCGGCGGTGTTCCGCGGGGGCGCGTCCGCCGGGGCCGATGTCCCGGGGCCGACGTCCCCGCCGGTCACAATCAGGTCTCACTCGCCCCAAGAG
>NZ_JASKYR010000637.1:0-4411 GCF_041028215.1 Streptomyces flavofungini | reverse complement strand
CAGGAGGGACGCCCAGGCTGCGGTGTCGGTGAAGTCCGCGCCCCCGGGTGGGACGACGTCCATGACGGTGCGGTCGGGGCGCAGCAGGACGGCGTCCGCGCGACCGGCGCGCAGCCAGGCGGCGAGCGTGCCGTCGTCGCCGAGGCCGGTCACGGGGATGACCTCGGCGCCGAGCGCGTGGGCCAGGGCGTTGAGCGAGGGCCAGGGTTCGGCTGCGGTCAGCACGGTGAGGGAGTCGCCGAGCACCTCGTCGAGACGCGTGCGCCAGCCCTCGGCCGTGACCCACGGCTGCGGGCACTGGGTGCCCGCCAGACTTCTGCGCGCACGGCGCCGGACGAGGGGACCTGCGGTCAGGGGCGGGCTGATGTCGCAGGCGGCCATCGCGGTCAGGCCGGGGATGCGGCAGGCCGCACCGAGGAGTCCGCGGCGCAGTGCGGCGGCGCCGTCCTGCCCGCCGGTCATGGCCCAGCCCACGGCGACCGCGAGCCGGATGACATGCCGGGCGTGCCGCCTGCGTTCACCTTCGTACGTGTCGAGCAGCCGCTCGTCACCGCCCTGGTGGAGGACGCCGGCGAGTTTCCAGGTGAGGTTGTACGCGTCGCGCAGGCCCGTGCACAGGCCCTGTCCGATGAACGGAGGGGTGAGGTGGGCGGCGTCACCGAGCAGGAAGACGCGTCCGTCGCGCCACCGGTCGGCCAGGCGCGCCCGGAAGGTGTACTGCGTCTTGCGGAGGATCTCGAAGTTCCCGTCGTACGAGGGCGGCAGCCAGGGCGCGACCAGATCGCGTACCGGCTCCTCCCCGTCCCGCAGGCGGAACTCCCAGCGGTAGCGGTCCTCGCCGACGCGCATGAAGGTCGCCGGGCGGTGCGGGTCGCAGACCTGGTCGGCGCCCTCCCAGCAGCGGACGTCGGCGTCGGTGCGGACGTCGACGACCGTCCAGCGTTCCTCGAAGCGCAGGTCCTCCCAGTGGGCGCCGATGGCGTCGCGGGTGAGACCGTTGGCACCGTCGCAGCCGAGGACCGCCTCGGCCCACAGCTCGTGTTCGCCGGCGTCGTCCGCATAGGTCACGCGCACGGGGCCCGCGGTGTCCGGGCCGATGCCGGTGACCTCCGCACCACCGCGCAGGTCGCACTCGGGGCGGCGGGCGAGGGCGTCGCGCAGCAGCCGTTCGAGCTCCGGCTGGTCGAACATGCTGGTCTGCGGGTAGCCATGATGGCTGTGCCCGGTGCGGCGGAACTCGGCCATCACCCGGTGCCGGGCGTCAAGGAGTCGCAGCCCGTTCGCCGGGCGGGCGATCGCGGCGAATTCCGCACCGACACCCGCCGCCTGGAGGATTCTGCGGACCTCGTCGTCGGTGGCGACGGCTCGGGGCAGAGGGTAGACGTCGTGGTGGCGTTCCAGGACGACGGTGCGGATTCCGCGCCGGGCCAGGAGGAGGGCGGCGGTCACACCCACCGGTCCGGCGCCGATGATCACGACGGGTGCGGGTGCGGGTGCGGTTTCGTCGATGGTCATGTGCGGCTCACCTCGGGGGGCGGTTCGCGTCCGCGACCGGCGTGCGCTGCTCGCCGAGGTCGATACGGCCGTCCGGGGTCGCGATCCTCGCCGTGATCACATCACCGGAGTGCAGGTAGTGCGGGTTTTTGGCCTGGATCTGGAAGAACGCCTTCCATTTCCAGGCGGGCGGCAGCAGCGCGCCGATCTTCTCGACGGGCTTCGGCGGGGCCTTCAGGGCGGTGCCGCCGGGTGTGCCGGTCAGCAGCAGGTCGCCGGGGCCGAGAGTCTGGAAGCGGGCGAGCAGGGTGAGGGCCCGCGCCGGGCGGACGATCATGTCGGCGAGGGTGCGGTCCTGGCGCGGCTCGCCATTGACGGACAGTCTCAGGCGCAGGTCGAGGAGGTGGGTGAAGTCCTCCGGCGCCAGCAGCGCCAGGTAGGGACCGGTCGGGGTGAAGGTCGGGTACGACTTGCTCTCGTAGAACTGTGTCCTGGTCAGCTGGACATCGCGGGCGCTGACATCGTTGGTGACCACCAGCCCGGCGACGTAGGACGGCAGGTCCCGCTCGTCGACGACGGTGCCGATGGGCAGCGGCGCGGCCATGACGAGCCCGAGTTCGATCTCGTAGTCGAGGAATCGCACGTGGGAGGGCCGGATGATGTTCTCGTGCGGGCCGCTCAACGAGCCGGACGCCTTGCGGAAGAACGCGGGCGGTATGTCGTCGGTGAAGCCTGAATCGCGGGCGTGGCTCCGGTAGTTCACCATCTGGGCGACGACGCGGCAGGGGGCGGTGACCGGCGAGAGAGGGGCCAGGTCGGCGACGGGTGTGCCGGTGCCGGTGGAGGACTCCGCCTCGCGTACGGCAGCACGGTCGGCGATGAGTTCGGCGGTGGTGGCGGCCTTGGTGTCCACGGGGACGGCGCGGCCGCCGCGGAGAACCCACCAGCCGTCGGCGGTGCGCAGGACGTTGGTGCTCATGTCAGTACCTTCGTGATGGGGTCGGGGTTCAGGACTTGGTGGCCTTGAGCAGGCCCAGCAGGCGTGCCGTATCCATCTCGTTGTCGCCTCTGAGTGCCTTGATGACGTCGCGGACCCGCTGCGGGGAAGGGTTCGCGCCGAGGAAGTCGCGGGTGGCCGGCGGGCCCCACTGGGCCAGCCCGTTGGTCGACATGGGGGCCCACCCCGGCTCGACGTCGCAGGTGAACAGGTCGCCGTCGGCGAAGTGTTCCAGCATGAAGTGGTCGGGGTCGCGCCAGTAGTCGAAGAGCTGGCTGCCCTGGATGTGCCGGCCGATGCCCCAGCTGCGCTTGTATCCGCGCTCCTTGAGGTACTCGCCGCCGGCGGCGATGGAGTCGAGGTCGGTGACCTGGTAGGCGGAGTGGACATAGCCCGTGCCCGGCCCCAGATGCATGGCCAGGGTGTGGTGGTCGGCCGGCACGCTGCCCAGGTCACAGCGTACGAACGCCATCGTGGGGCCGCGGTCGCGCCGGCCGTCCAGGTACAGGAAGTCCGACACGATCATCCCGAGCGTGTCCAGGTACCACTCCAGGGCCCGCCCGAACACTCTGGTCTCCAGCACCACATGGCCCAGGCGCTGGATGCGGGAGGGTTCACGCGGCGGGCGCTGGGTGGCGTTCGTACGACGGTGCTCCTTGCCGAAGTTGAGCGGCAGCGGCTGCTGCTCGGGCAGCGTCGGCAGCGCCTCCCCGCAGGACACGACCCGGACCGGGAAACCGGAGGGGTCGAGCAGGTCGACCGCCATGCCGCCGCCGGGAACGTCCGCCTCCCGTACGGACGTGCCCGTGCCGCGGGCCAGCCGGTCCAGGTCGGCTCGCTCGGCGGCCCGGAACGCCGGGCCGATGAAACGGGACGCGCGCCCCTTGCGGATCACCGTGCAGGGTGATCCCGCGAAGGTGCCGCGCAGCCACAGCTCCCGCTCGCTGCGGGCGGCGATGCCGAACCCGAAGTCCCGGGCGAAGATCTCGGCGCGGTCCAGGTCGGGCTTCTCGAACTCCAGCCAGGCCAGGTCGGCCACCTTGATCACCGGATTCCGGGAGCGGCCGGGGCGTTCGCCGCGCAGGGCGCCCCGCTCGCTGTGGAGGTGCTGGTGGGCCGTGCTGACGTCGGCCCCGTTGACGCGGGTTTCAGACATGGTCCCCTCCGAGCGACATGACCAAGATGAGGAAATCATCAACTTTGACAGAGTCGTCGTCAAGGTGTTCATGGCGAGGAATGATGAATTCATCAGAGCTGCTGTGGTCATCGTTCGCACGGGTAGACTCCGCGCATGCCTACATCAGCCCCGCCCGGCAACCGCTTCGAGCGGCGCCGCGCCGAGACCCGGCGCGCTCTCGTGCATGCGGCACGGCAGATCCTCGCCGAGGCCGGGGACACCGGCGTCAGCATCCAGGCCATCGCGGAGCGCGCCGACGTCGGTTTCGGCTCCTTCTACAACCACTTCGCGTCGAAGGCCGAGCTGTTCGACGCGGCCGTGCTGGACGCACTGGAGGAGTTCGGCCAGAGCACCGACGAACGCCTGACGGGGATCGACGACCCGGCGGAGCTCGTCGCGGCGGGCTTCCGGCTCAGTGCCTGCATGGCCGACTCCCACCCGGAGCTGATGCAAGTCCTGCGCCGTCGAGGCCTGGGACACATCCACCGGGACAACGGCCTGTCCCGGCGGGCGGCACGCGACCTGGAGGCCGGCATGGCCTCCGGCCGCTTCACCACCGTGGACCCGGCGGTCGCCCTGTCCGCATTGGGCGGCACCCTGCTGTCCCTGGTCGAGCTGCGCTTCGCCCGCCCCGACCTGGACGGCGACCAGGCCGCACGCGACCTCGCCGAGATGGCCCTGCGCATGCTGGGCGTCCCGCCGGACGACGCCCACGAGGTCGCAGGGCGCCCCCTCCCCCGCCC
>NZ_JASKYR010000636.1:0-3703 GCF_041028215.1 Streptomyces flavofungini | reverse complement strand
CCCCTGTCACCGCCGCCCCGACCAGCAGCGCCGCTAATGAGGTGGCGACCCGCAAGCGCCATGGGCGGCGCCCTGCCTGCTCCGTCGCCGCMCGCTCCCCCGACACCTGTACCCCTGCCTTCATGCCCGCAGCCCCCGTCCGCTCGACGCGTCGTTTTTACAATATGAGCATACGGTTTAAGCGTCCGCAAGACCCGCTCCCGGGATACCCTGACGCCATGCCGAAGGTCGTCGATCATCAAGCCAGGCGCATCCAGGTCGCGGACGCGGTCCAGCGGCTGGTCACTGAACAGGGCCTGGACCGGGTGACCGTGGCGCGCACCGCCGAGGCGGCGGGAGTGTCCGTCGGCCATGTGCAGCACTACTTCGCCACCAAGGACGAGATGCTGCTCTTCACCTACGAACGCGTCGTGCGGAAGATCCTCGAACGGGTCTCGGCACTGGAAGAACGCTCCAGGCGCGAGCAGTTGCCGATCCGGGACGTGGTCGTCGACGGCCTCGCCGAGTGGCTCCCTGTCGACGCCGACCGGCGCTCGGCCCACCGGGTGACCCTGGCCTTCGTCGGCCGCACCGTGGACAACCCCCACCTCGCCCGGGCCCACGCCGAGACGGGTCGGCACATCCGCTCCATGCTGGCGAGGGCTGTGCACAACGGCAAGGAGTGCGGTGAGGTGCCCGCCGACAGCGACCCGGATCTCGCCGCACTCGAACTGCACAGCCTGGCCGAGGGCCTGGCCCTTCAGCTCGGCTCCGACGCCGACACCACGGCTTGCCGTACCGCCCTGGCCCTGGTCTCGAAACGGGTGCGGGCCGTCTTTCCCGGGCGCTGCCGGCAATTCGGCTGACACCGCCGTCCGCGTCCAGGCGGCAAGGTGCGTTCAACCCGATGACGTCAGGTGCGGGGGCGCCGCGCGTGGCGGGTGGTGCCGTCCGGGTCCGGGTCCACTCGCTGGATGCGGGCGCGCCGTACGACCTTCGGTCCTATTTCGGCGGCTCTGCGGACGAGCGCGGGGCCGTCCCAGGTGGTGGGCCAGCCGTGCCACAGCCGTAGCCTGCCGTCCGTGAAGACCGCGGTGATCTGGTCACGGTCGGCCAGCCGGACCAGTTCCCACGACAGGTCGTAGGACGGGGTGAGTTCGGGTACGCGCAGGTCGACGAGGAGGAAGTCGGCGGCCTTGCCGACGGCGATCTCGCCGGTCACCTTGCCGAGCCCGACGGCGTCGGCGCTGAGGGCGGTGGCGTGGGCGATCCACTGGCGGCCCGCGCCGCACGTGGAGTCGCCGGACATCATGCCGTAGGTCAGGCGCTGGGCGCTCTCCGCCGCGTCGATCAGCCGGAAGCCGTTGCCGCGCGTGCCGTCGGTGCCGATGCCGAAGCGGATGCCCATGGCCTGCCACATCAGGGCGTGGGCGACGGCGTTGCCCTTCCACGCACTGGCCACCGGGTTGTAGCTGACCGCCGCGCCGGTGTCGGCGAGCACGCGCATCTCGTCGGGGGTGAGCAGGGTGGCGTGGGAGCCGAGGGTGTGAGCGTTGAGGGCGCCGATGTGGTGCAGGTAGGACACCGGGCGGCGGCCCACGCTCTTGAGTGAGCGTTCCACGGACGCCAGGTGTTCGTTGACGTGGACCTGGAAGACCGCCCCCGCCTCCGCGCACAGGTCGGCGGTCTTCTTCAGTACGTCCGCCGTGGCGTCCTCGGGGACGGGTATGGCGAGCGAGGGGTGGATCAGCCGGGAGTGCTCGAAGCGCGCCAGGTGTTCCTTGCCGCCCTTTCCGTCGGAGACGACCTTGGACAGCACACAGCGCAGTCCGGCCTCCTCGGCGGCCTTGGCGATGATGCCCACGTCGACGGGGGCGCGGGTGCCCGCGTCGGCGGCGGTGGTGAACCCGCCGCGCAGCGCCTCCAGGGCCGCGAGCTTCGCGGAGAGGTGGGCGCTCTCCTCGTCCAGGGCGTGTTCCAGCGGCTCCCAGACGGTCTTGAAGATCTCCGACGGCTGTCCGAACGCCTGAGCCTTGCCGAAGCTCTGCGTCAGGTGGTGGTGGGAGTCCACGAAACCCGGCATCAACAGGTGGCCCTTCAGCCGTACCGTGCGGGCGTCCGGGTGCGCGCGGGTGAGCTCATGGACCGGTCCGACGGCCCGGAAGGTGCTGCCCTGGACGAGTACCGCACGGTCCTTGACCGGCCCTTCCGGCAACAGGACCACGTCCGGTACGAGCAGCAGGCGCTTGCCGCCGAAGTCCTCCGGGCCGAACGCGTCGCCCTCCGCGGCGGCCGCCGGTCCCGCCCCGGCGGCGCCGAGCAGGCCGCCGGTTCCGACCAGTCCGGCCCCGACGACGAAGCTGCGGCGCCCCACGCCGCGTATCTCTCCCGCTTCGGGTGAGTTGCTCTCCCCGTCCTCGTCCGACGGCCCGTCCTGCCATGCCTGCTGCACCACCGCATGCTCCTTCGTGTTCGCACAAGGAAGACCCGGCAGCGCGGGGCGGCCGGGGGCGCCGACCCTAGGCGAGTCCGAAAGGTGGAACAAGCGTTTCGACAAGCGGAAATGGAGCGCGTGCTTCGGGTCGGATCGTCGACCGGCTTCTCTCCTCGGCTCCGTCGGGGCGGCTGGGTGGCGCAACGGTTCCTCGCTCCGCGCCCCCTCGCACGTCACAGGCGTCGCCGCAGGTCAGGGCAGGTGGCGTAACGTGCTGGAAACATTGGCGCCCTAGGTTTTCGCGGGTGCCGACCGAGGAGATCCCATGAACGCCTCGCCCAGCGAGCCTCCGTCCACACCCTTGGCCCCGAACTCGACTCCGGAGCCGGTCCTGGCCCCGGCGATGCCCCTGAGCCCGGTCGGCCGACGGCGTCCCCGGGCCGACCGGGCCCGGCAGGTCGCCGAGGTGCTGCGCCGCCAGATTGCCTCGGGGGCGTTCCCCTCGGGTGTGCTGCCCGACGAGCGGGTGCTGATCGCCGACTTCGCGGTGTCGCGCAACACCGTCCGGGAGGCACTGGGCGTACTGCGCGACGAAGGTGTGGTCGAGCGGCGCCAGGGCGTGGGCACGGTGATCGTGCGGCGGCCCTACGAACACACCCTGGAGCGGCTGACCGGCCTGGCCGAAACACTCGGCACGCACGGTGAGGTGACCAACCAGGTGCGCGTCGCGGACGTGGTGCGCCCGCCCGGCGACGTGGCGCGCAAGCTCCGCGTCCCCGACGGCGGCCGAGTGGTCCACATCGAACGGCTGCGGCTGCTGGACGGGGTGCCGCTCTCCCTCGACCTCACCTACCTCGCCGCTGACATCGGGGAGCCGCTGCTCGACGCCGACCTGGCCGGGCGCGACCTGTTCGGGCTCATCGAGCAGTCCACCGGTCAACGGCTCGGCTCGGCGAGCGTCACCGTGCACGCGGTGGGCGGTGACCCGCATACGTGCGCGCTGCTGGACATCCCCGCCGGTTCGGCGCTGTTCACCGTCGAACGGCTGACCAGGATGCCCGACGGGCGCCCGGTGGACCTGGAGTTCCTGCGCATCCGAGGCGACCGGCTGGCATTCCGCGCCGAACTCGTGCGCTCCACGCCGGAACCGCCCGCGCTGAACGGGCCGCCCGCACCGGGACCGCCCGGCCCGGATGACACCCGCGGGCGAGGGACGGGGGACGACCGGTGAACCCCGATGCCCGGAGCAGGGGGCACACCCGCGGGCGGTTCCGGCGTGGAGCGCACGAG
>NZ_JASKYR010000635.1:0-4569 GCF_041028215.1 Streptomyces flavofungini | reverse complement strand
ACGCCGACCAGATCACCGGCGGCCCCCCCCCCCCCCCCCCCCCCCCCCCCCCCCCCCCCCCCCCCCCCCCCCCCCCCCCCCCCCCCCCCCCCCCCCCCCCCCCCCCCCCCCCCCCCCCCCCCCCCCCCCCCCCCCCCCCCCCCCGCTCCCCCTCGCCCACGTCCGCGTCGCACCGCCCGGCCCGCCGGGGTTCGCGCCCGCCGCACCGGACGCCGGTGCCGCCGCCGGTGATCTGGTCGGCGTCCTGACCGAGCTGGCACGCCAGCTCGCGCCCTCCTACCGGCGTCCCTTCCCCGTACTCCTGCCCGGTCTGTTCGCCGTGTCGAGCTGGGAGCCGGGGGACGCCGCCGAGCGGGACGCCGTGTGTCTGCGCCTGGCCCGGCTGCTGATCGCCTGCCGGCTGGCCGAGGGGCCCGAGCAGGAGCTGCGCCAGACGTGGGCCGGGGCGGCCGAGGCACGGACGGGGCCCGGGGCGGCGGCCGTCTCCCGCGCCCTGCACGGCGCCTACGCGGAGCGGCACCGGGCGGGGCCCGAGCGGGACTGGTACCGCGGCCGGTTCCCCCGCTTCGACGACGGCACCGACCCCCTTGAGCTGCTCGGCGACTGGTACCACCAGGGCGGCGACTACCGGCGCGCGGTCGAGCGGACGCTGATGGCCGCGCTGCGGCACGATGTCGCGGGCTCCTACGGACGCCTCCAGCGCTGGAACCGCGAACCCTGGCCGCTGGTGCTCCTCGACGACACGCACCTGCCCGCGGGGCGGCGCTTCGTCGACCTGCTCCTCGAACACCGCGCGCAGCGCGAGTCCCCCGAGCGGGAGGAGCTGGTCGTGGTGGCGACCCGGCTGGGCGACGCGCCGTGGAGCGATCCCGGTCCCGTCCGGCGCGAACTGGCGGACCTGACCGCCGCGTCCGGCTGGGAGCGGGTCGGCACCTCGCCGTCGGCGGGCCTGCTGACGGTCCCCCTGACGCCGCTGAGCCGTGACGACGTACTGCCGCTGCTGGCGGCCGGTTCGGCGGGCGCTCCGCTCCACCCCTATCTCGCCTCCGCCCTGCACACCCTGACCGGCGGCCACCCCGCGGCCACGACGACCCTGTGCTCGGCGGTCCGTGCCGCGACCCGGGCGGGCCGCGCCGTCGCCCCGCGCGACCTCCTGGAACTGGACACCGAGGACGGGCGCCCCGTCGGCGAGGCGCTGCTCGAACGACTGCTGCCCGACCGGCGCCAGCGCGACCGGCTCACCCTGCTCGCCCTGGCACGGGACAGCACGGCCGCCGAGGCACTGGCGACGCGGCTGCGCCTCGAAGGGCCCGAGCAACTGCCCGCCAACGCCGTCACCGACTACCTGGAACAGCAGCACTGGCAGCGGCTCACGCCCCCGGGGAGCCCGCTGGTGACCGATCCACTGCTGCGCACGCTCCTCGTCCACGAGGCGCGCAGGCTCTCGCCGGGGCCCGACGACAGCCGCGGCTGGCAGGAGATCCACCGCTTCCTGCAGAACCACCACGCCCAGCGCGGCGAGGAGGGCGAGGCGGACGCCCTGCGGCACCTGCTCGCCGCCGGAGGCGTGGAGACGGTGGTGGCCTCGCTCGCCGAGGAGTTCCAGTCCGAGCGGGACGAGCGGGGCGCGGAGCACTGGCTGCGCTGCCTGCGGTACGCGGCGACCGCGCCGACCCCGCCCGCCCGCGACTGGCGGGACGACCGGCTGCGGACGGCGCTCGGCGCGCACGACGGCCGCTACGCCCACCTCGACGACGTCGAACGCTGCGTCAACCGCCTCGTGCACGCCCTGTGGTACCTCTCGGAGCCGCACACCGAACCGGACGCCGAGACCTGCGCCGCCATCGAGCACGAGCTGGCCTATCTCTCGCTGCGCCACCCTTCCTGGCGCGTCGCGCTCGGCCAGGCGGCCCGCAGGTGGCCCGCCGCGGCCCGCGACAAGCGCCCCTTCCCGATACCAGGACAGTGAGGCAGCATGCTGTTCCGTCGCCATCCCCGCGAGTGGGGACCGATCGAGTGGGCCGGTGTCCTCGGCCTCGCCGTGGTGGCCGGGGTGGTGGCCGTCCTCCTCACCCTCCAGGCGCGGGGCCCCGGCAGGTGCGGTGAGGACCTGGCCGAGCTCGGCGGGGACTGCGTCGGCGTCACCGAGCACGCCTTCGACGCCGACCCGCGCCTGAAGGGCCTGATCGAGGCGATCGCCGACGAGAACGCCCGGGTGCGCGAGGACGCCGAGTCCCCCGCGAACCACGGCGCCAGGATTCCCTACGTACGCGTCGCGCTGATGATGCCCTTCAGCGCGGACGAGTCCAGCGCGATGACCACGGAGATGATCCGCAGGGGGCTCGCCGGGGCGCTCGCCGCCCAGCAGGAGGCCAACAGCGCCAGCGGGCCGCACTACCAGCTCCTCCTCGCCCCCGACGGCCGCAACCTCGACCGGTGGGAGCCCGTCGTCGAGCGGCTCGGTGAACTGGCCGCGGACAAGACGGCCCCGCTGGTCGGGGTGACCGGGATTCCCAGCAGTACGCCCGAGACCCGGGAGACGATCGCCGCGCTCAGCAAGGCCGGCATCCCGACCGTCGGGCCGGTCATCACGGCCGCGGACATGAACGCCGAGCGGTTCTTCAAGACCTCGCCCAACAACGAGCAGTTCGTGGGCGCCCTGAAGCAGTACCTGACGGAGAAGCCGTCGCGGTCGCGGACGAGGGGGTTCCTGGTCTGGGACAACCGCAGCGAGGACGTCTACTCGCAGAATCTGCGCGAGGTATTCGAGAAGGAGTTCGGCCGCGCCTACGGCTTCAAGGGCCACAACTCCAACTTCACCGGCTCGTCCGGCACGGACAAGGGCATCCCGCAGCGGTTCACCGACGCCGCGCAGAAGATCTGTGCGACCCGGGCGGACACCGTCTTCTTCGCCGGGCGCGACCAGGATCTGCCCGCCTTCGTCAAACGCCTGGCCCAGGAGGGCGACTGCGAGCGGAGTGCGCGGCTGCGGCTGCTCAAGGTGGGCATCGGGCTCGAACCGACCCTCACCACCGGCGAGACCACCCGCTGGCTCAAGGAGGCGGGCGCGACGATCGTCGCCGCGTCGTCCGTAGACCCGGCCTGGACGGCGGGGAAGAACGACCCGCCGCCCGCGCTCGGCCGCTTCATGGACCGCTACCGGGCCCTGGACAAGGAGCACGGCTTCGACAAGGACTTCCTCGCCGACGGCTACGCGCTGATGTACCACGACGGGTTCACGCTGCTCGCCGACGCCGTGGACCGTACGTACAGCGAGCTGAACGAGGACCGTCCGGGCGGCGAGGCCGCCGACGGCAAGGGCGGCGACGGCGAGGGCGGTGACGTCCCGTTGCGGCTGACGAAGAACGACGTCTACAACACGCTCATCATCCCGAGCATCACCGCGACCGGGTGCAGCAACTGCCTGCGGGGAGCGGCGGGGGCGTACGGGTTCGAGGGTCCCGGGGTCAATGACCAGTGGGCGGTGTGCAAGCCGGTGCCGGTCGTCGAGTTCCCGGCCGGGCGGCAGGACCGCGATCCGCCGCTGTACCGGACGTTCCGTGGCGCGGGCAAGGGCACCTGCCCGGCCTGAGGGCGGCTAACGGGGTTCCTCGGGTGCGGGGTGCTTCTCGGGTGCCAGGTGCTTCTCGAACCAGTGGTGCGCGTACGGCTCGTCGTTGAAGGCCGGGACCTCACGGTAGCCGTGCGAGTGGTAGAGGCCGATCGCGGCGGTCAGCGCCTTGTTGGTGTCCAGGCGCAGCACGTCGCGGCCGTGCCGGACGGCGTGCTCCTCCAGTGCGGTCAGGAAGCGGCGGGCGAGGCCGAGGCCCCGGGCGCCGGGCGCGATCCACATGCGCTTGATCTCGGCCGGGGCGCCCTCCGGCAGCTTCAGGCCCGCGCAGCCGACGGGCTCGCCCTGCGCGCGGGCGACGAGGAACAGGCCGCGCGGTGGCCGCAGTTCACCCGCGTCCGGCAGCAGACTGCGTCCGGGGTCGAACCCGTTGTCGAAGCTCTCCCGCAGCTCCGTGAAGTAGGCGAGGAGACAGCTCCGGGCGTCGGGGTGACCGGGGTCGACGACGTCCAGCGTGACGGTCGCGGCGGTCAGCAGGCGGTCGACCTCGGCCATGGCGTCGACGAGCCGGGCGCGCCGGACCTCGTCGAGCGGCGCGAGGAGGGCGGCGGCGAGGTCGTCGCTGCGGGCGTCGAGCAGCGCGCGCTCGGCGCGGCCCGCCTCGGTGAGCCGGACGGTGCGCACCCGGCGGTCCTCGGGCAGCGGCTCCACCGTCACCAGGCCGTCGGCCTCCAGCGCGCGCAGCAGGCGGCTCACGTAGCCGGAGTCGAGGCCGAGGCGCTCGCGCAGCCCGCGCACGTCCCGGCCCTCGTCGCCGATCTGCCAGAGCAGCCGGGCCTCGCCCACGGGCCGGTCGCCGCCGAGGTAGCGGTCGTGCAGCACGCCCACGCGTTCGGTGACGGTGCGGTTGAACCGCCGGACCTGCTGGATCTGCGCCTCGCTCATTCTCTGACTCTAGTCAGAGAATGAGCGAGTGGCCCAACGTCCCAGGTCAGGGC
>NZ_JASKYR010000634.1:0-5182 GCF_041028215.1 Streptomyces flavofungini | reverse complement strand
CTGCCCGCCCTGCTCTGGTACGGCGTGTTCATGCTCGGCCCGATCGTGGCGATGTTCGTCATCAGCCTCAACAAGTGGGCCAGCCTCATCTCGCCGCACACGTTCACCGGCACGGACAACTACCGGCGGATGTTCGACGACCCGGTCTTCTGGGACGCGCTGCGCAACACCGGCGTCCAGCTCGCCGTGGCGCTGCCGCTGATGATCCCGTGCGCGTTCATGCTGGGCTACTACCTCCAGCTCAAGCCGCCGGGCCACCGCACCCTGCGGGTGCTCTGCTTCACGCCGGGGCTGCTCTCCGTATCGGCCAAGGCCATGATCTTCGTGGGGATGTTCGCGCCGGACGGCGGTGTCAACGGCCTCCTTGAGTCCATCGGCCTCGGCTCGGCGACCACTCCCTGGCTCGCCGACCCCGCGACCGCCCTCGCCACCGTGATCGCCGTGGACGTGTGGGGCGGCATCGGCTACACCGCCGTCCTGTTCGCCGCCCGGCTCGCCAGCGTGCCGGACGCGATGTACGAGGCCGCCGCGCTGGACGGGGCGGGGCACTGGCGGCGGATGTGGCAGGTGGCGTACCCGATCTGCAAGGGGTTCGTCGGCGTCGCCACGATGCTGCAGTTCCTGTGGACGCTGTTCAGCTCCGCGGCGACCGTCCTCATGCTCACCAAGGGCGGCCCCGGATCGTCCTCGACCACGCTGTCCTACCTCATGTACCAGCGGGCCTTCCTCCAGCAGGACGTCGGCTACAGCCAGGCCGTCGGTGTCCTCCTCTTCCTCGTCGGGCTCGTCGGCATGGTCGTCATCCGGCGCCTCATCCGCCAGAACTACTAGGGAGAGCTGACCATGGCATCCCGCCGCACCGGCGCACCGCCGGCCGGGCACCTCCTGGCCTGGCTCTACGCCGCGCTCCTCATCCTGCCGCTGTACTACCTCATCGCCACCTCGCTCAAGGACAACATCGAGGTCTTCGAGCACCCCTTCGCCCTGCCCGACCGCTGGCTCCTCGAGAACTTCTCCACCGCCTGGGACCTGGCCCGGCTCGGCCCCGCCCTCGGCAACTCCGTGCTCATCACGGTCGGCGCCGAGGCCATCACCCTCGCCCTGGCCTTCCCCGCCGCCTACGGCCTGGCCCGCAGCGGCGGCCGCACCGCCGCGATCGTGGAGAAGGTCTTCGGGCTCGGCTTCCTGATCCCCGCGTTCGCCGCGCTCGTACCGACCGTGCTGCTCGCCATCGAGCTCGGCATGTTCCAGACGCAGGCGTTCCTCATCCTCTTCCTGCCCGCCACCGCGCTGCCGCTCTCGGTCATCCTGCTCACCCAGTTCATGCGGACGATCCCGCCGGAGCTGGAGGAGAGCGCCATGATGGACGGCGCGGGCCGCTGGACCGTCCTGTGGCGGATCTACGTCCCCATGTCGGCGCCCGGCGTCATCACCGTGGTGATCCTCAACTTCCTCGGTTTCTGGAACGAGTACCTCTTCAGCCTCGTCATCCTCGGCCCGGACCCGGAGCTGCGCACCGTCCAGGTCGCGCTGCCCTCGCTCACCTCCGCGACCATGATCCAGTACGGCACGCTCGCCGCCGCCTGCCTGATCACGCTGGCCCCGGTGTACGCCGTGTACATCGCGCTCCAGCGCCGCATGGAGAACGCCCTCGTCGACGGGGCCGTCAAATCGTGAGCGGTCCCTCCGCACCCGAGCCGCACCACCACCTCCCCCCGACAGCACTGACCCGACAGCACGGAATGGAGCACGGTTCATGAAGGACGTCACCGTCCTGGCCGAAGGCTGGACCCTGCGGCACGAGAAGGCCGCGCTGCCCGCCCGGGTGCCGGGCTGCGTCCACACCGACCTGCTGGCCGCGGGCCGCATCCCCGACCCCTTCATCGGCCGCAACGAGGAGGAGGTCGCCTGGGTCGGCCGCGCCGACTGGACCTACGACACGGTCCTCGGCCCGCGGGGGACGGAACACGAGCGCACCGACCTGGTCTTCGAGGGCCTCGACACCGCGGCCGACATCACCCTCGGCGGCGAGAGGATCGGCCGTACCCGCAACATGCACCGCACCTACCGCTTCGACGTCACGCGGCGGCTCGCCGCCGTGGCCCCCGGCGCCGGAACCCCGCTCTCCGTCCGGTTCACCTCCGCCTACACCGAGGCGGAGGCGGTGCGCACCGCCCTCGGGGAGCGGCCCAACTCCTATCCGGAGCCCTTCCAGTTCATCCGCAAGATGGCCTGCTCCTTCGGCTGGGACTGGGGCCCGACCCTGGTGACCGCCGGCATCTGGCGCCCCGTACGCCTGGAGCACTGGTCGACGGCGCGCCTCGCCGAGGTGCGCCCGGTGGTCACCGTGGACGGCACCACGGGCCGCGCGGAGTTCCGCGTCGACGTCGAGCGCACCGGCGGCGGCCCGCTCACCGCCCGCGCCCGCATCGGCCACCGCACCGCGACCGTCACCTTCGAGGGCACGAGCACCACCCTCGCCGTCGAGGTCCCGGACGCCGGCCTGTGGTGGCCGCGCGGCTACGGCGAACAGCCGCTGTACGACGCCGAGGTGGAGCTCATCGGCGCGGCGGGGGCGCCCCTCGACCGCTGGGAGCGGCGGATCGGGTTCCGTACCGTCGCCCTGGACACCGCCGCCGACGAGCACGGCACCGGCTTCACCCTGGTCGTCAACGGCGAGCGCATCTTCGCGCGCGGCGTCAACTGGATACCCGACGACGTCTTCCCCTCCCGCATCACCCCCGAGCGCTACCGCACCCGCCTCACCCAGGCGGCGGACGCGGGCGTCGACCTCGTCCGCGTCTGGGGCGGCGGCATCTACGAGGCGCGGGAGTTCTACGACGTCTGCGACGAGCTGGGCCTGATGGTCTGGCAGGACTTCCTCTTCGCCTGCGCCGCCTACCCCGAGGAACAGCCGCTGCGCTCCGAGATCGAGGCAGAGGCCCGCGACAACGTCGCCCGCCTCATGCCGCACCCCTCGCTCGTCCTGTGGAACGGCAACAACGAGAACCTGTGGGGCTTTTGCGACTGGGAGTGGGAGGAGCGGCTCGACGGCGACTCCTGGGGCGAGGGCTACTACCTGGGGCTGCTCCCGCGCGTCGTCGCCGAGACCGACCCCACCCGCCCCTACTGGGCGGGCAGCCCGTGGTCCGGCTCCTGGGACCACCACCCCAACGACCCCGCGCACGGCACCGCGCACTCCTGGGAGGTGTGGAACCGCACCGACTACACCGGCTACCTGGAGTCCGTGCCCCGCTTCGTCGCCGAGTTCGGCTGGCAGGCGCCGCCCGCCCTCGCCACGTTCCGCCGCGCCCTGCCCGGCGAGGAGCTGCGGCCCGACTCGGCGGGCGTCCTGCACCACCAGAAGGCCGAGGACGGCAACGGCAAGCTGGAGCGGGGCCTCGCGCACCACTTCGCCGTCCCCGCCGACTTCGACCGCTGGCACTATCTGACGCAGGTCAACCAGGCCAGGGCCGTCGCCACCGGCATCGAGCACTGGCGCTCGCACTGGCCGCGCTGCGCGGGCACCGTCGTCTGGCAGCTCAACGACTGCTGGCCGGTGACCTCCTGGGCCGCGATCGACGGTGACGGCCGCCTCAAGCCGCTCCACCACGAGCTGCGCCGCCTCTACGCCGACCGGCTGCTCACCGTCCAGGAGCGCGCGGGCCGCCGGGTCGTGGCCGCCGTCAACCAGGCGGGACAGGCCTGGGAGACCGGCGTACGGCTGCGGCGGATGACCGCGGACGGGCGCGTCCTCGCCGAGACGACCGTGGCGCTGACGGCCGCCGCGCGGACGGTGGCCCTCGCGGACGTGCCGGGCGAGCTGCTTCCGGAGGCGGGCTCGGCCAAGGAGTTCCTGGTCGCGGACGCCGACGGGCTGCGGGCGCTGAGCCTGCCCGTACCGGACAAGGAGTTCGCCTACCCGGTGCCGGACTACGCGGTGGAGGCGGTCCGGCGGGGGGATAGGGTCGACGTCGTGGTGACTGCTCGTACGCTCGTCCGTGATCTGCTGCTCGCGGCCGACCGCCTCGCGCCGACAGCGGCGGCCGACCGGGGCCTCGTGACCCTGCTGCCCGGTGAGAGCGTGGTGATCGGTGTGCGCGGCTGGGACGCGGACCCGGCCGGTGCCGAGGCGCTCGCCGCGGTGCGCGCCGCCCTCTTCGCCGTGGAGCCCGTGTGAGCGGGGGGCGGCTGACGATCAGGGACGTCGCGGCCCGCGCGGGGGTCTCGCGGGCCGCGGTGTCGCTGGCCTTCAACAACAAGCCGGGTGTCTCCGAGGCGACGCGCACCCGCATCCTGGAGGTCGCGCGCTCGATGGGCTGGGAGCCGAACCTCTCGGCGCGGGCGCTCAACAAGCAGGGCACGGGCACGATCGGGCTCGCGGTCAGCCGCCCGGCGCGCCAACTCGGCCTCGAACCCTTCTACATGGAGTTCATCTCGGGCCTGGAGAGCGTCCTCTCCGACCGGTCGAGCGCGCTGCTGCTCCGCCTGGTGAAGAACCTGGACGAGGAGATCGAACTCCAGCGGCACTGGTGGCGCTCGGGGCAGATCGCGGGCTCGGTCCTCGTCGACTTCCGTGCGCACGACCCGCGCGTGCCGGTGCTCGCGCAGCTCGGGCTGCCCGCGGTGGCGGTCGCCCACCCCTCGCTGACCGGGCCCTTTCCCTCGCTGTGGACGGACGACACGACGGCGGTCACCGAGGCGGTGCGCTATCTCGCCGCGCTCGGGCACCGGTCCATCGCCCGGGTGGGCGGCACGGCCGAGCTCGGGCACAGCGCGATCCGGCGCGCGGCCTTCACCGCCGCCATGGCCGAGCTGGGTCTGCCCGAGGGGCGCCAGCTCGCCACGGACTTCTCCGGCGAGGCGGGGGCGCGGGCCACGCGGTCGCTGCTCACCGCGGCCCAGCGGCCCACCGCGATCATCTACGACAACGACCTGATGGCCGTCGCGGGCCTGTCGGTCGCCGCCGAGATGGGGCTCCGGGTGCCCGCCGACATCTCGCTCCTCGCCTGGGACGACTCGCAGCTCTGCAAGCTGACCCATCCGACCCTGTCGGCGATGACGCACGACATCCACGCCTTCGGGGCGGACGTCGCCCGCGCGCTGTACGAGGTCCTCGCGGGACGGCGGACGGTGACCCATCAGGTCCCGACGCCGACGCTCACCCCACGCGGGTCCACCG
>NZ_JASKYR010000633.1:0-5034 GCF_041028215.1 Streptomyces flavofungini | reverse complement strand
GGGTAGACCGAGTCGTTGCCCAGGTCGACGGCGAGGACGTACCGGCCGCCCCCCCCCCCCCCCCCCCCCCCCCCCCCCCCCCATCGACGCGCCGAGCGCGCCCGACGCGTCGATGGGGTGCACGGCCACGCTGCCCGACCCGTAGTTCGCGCTCAGCAGCCACCGGCCGCCCGGGTGCACGGAGAGGTGGCAGGGCGCCGCGCCGCCGGTCCCGCGCGTGCCGAGGACTTCGTGCTTGCCGTCGGAAGCGAGCGCGATGGCCGTCACACCGCCCCGCTCGCGCTCGTCGACGGCGTAGAGCGTGCGGCCCGAGGGGTGCAGGGCCAGGAACGAGGGGTCGGGCACCCCGCCGATCGTGCCGGTGCCGGTGAGCTGCCCCGTGGTGTCGTCGTACGACGCCAGGCCGATTCCCTGGCCGCCGCCCTGCTGCGAGGTGTACGTCCCCAGGAACAACTGCCCCGCGCCGCGCGGCCGGTGCGTCAGCGCCCCGTGGACCGCCCGCCGTCCGGGACGGTGCACGCTCTCTTCGTCCGGCCCTGCTCCGCTGTTCATGGCTGCACCTCGGGGGTCGGGAGTGACGGATGTGGCAGCCACAGTGCCCCGTACCCGGCGACGCCGACAAGAGGCGCACCGCCGCAGGACATGCTCGCCCCGCCGCGTGCCGCGTCAGCCCTCCGGCCGCAGCAGGCCCCGCTCGTACGCCTTGACCAGGCGCTGCGGAACCATGTGCCGCACGCCGTCGACGGTCACCGGCGCGAGCTGCGGCGTCGTGGCCTTCCACTGGGCGCGGCGGTGGCGGGTGTTGCTGCGGGACATCTTGCGCTTGGGCACGGCCATGGCGGGGCTCCTGAGTGAGGTGGGATGAGGAAGGGGGGTGGAGCCCTCACGTTATATGAAAATGAATGCCATTAACAAACGAGAGGGGTGACCGCAGCCAGCTGGCTCATGGGGTTCGCGAGCGGCCGGTCACCTCGCGCAGCCGCCGCGCACGCGAGGCGCCCCCGCGCCACGGCAGCAGCAGCGGCGTCGCCAGCATGATCAGGCCCGCGCCGGCGATCGCGGCGCGGGGGCCCGTCACGGCGGCGAGCAGTCCCCACAGGGCGGTCATCGCCGCGATGGAGGTCTTGCCGGTGACCGACCAGGCGGAGAGGACGCGGGTGACGCGGTCCGCCGGGGCCCGTTCCAGCCGGAGGGTGGCGAGCACCGGGTTGTAGACCCCGATGCAGGTGATCAGGGCGGACTCGATCACCATCACCAGGGCGATACCCGCGATGCCGTGTCCGACGAAGGCCAGGCCGACCGGCCAGCACGCGCGCAGCGTTCCGGCGGCGAGCAGGACCGTGCGCTGCCCGTACGCGGGAACGAGGCGCCGGGCGAGCCGCGCGCCGACCAGGCCGCCCAGGCAGGGCACCGCGAACGCGAGGCCGTACTGCCAGGGCGCGAAGCCCAGCTCGCCGAGCATCAGCACGGCCAGCGGTGGCGACGCCGCCATGATCAGGCCGTTGACCAGCACCGTGTTCAGGAACAGCGGGCGCAGCACCGGGTCGGCCAGGATGAACCGCCAGCCGTTGAGCAGCTCGCCCGCCCGCACCCCGGACGGCGCGTCCCCGCGCTCGGGCAGTGGTTCCCCGCCGCCGATCGCCTTGATGCCGAGCGCGGAGAGCAGATAGCTGACCGCGTCCGCGGTGACGGTCAGGACGGGACCGAACAGGCCGACCGCCGCGCCGCCGAGCGGCGGCCCGAGCATGGTGGCCGTCCAGGTCGTGGACTCGAAGCGGCCGTTCGCGATCAGCAGGTCACGCGGTGGCACGAGGGACTTGAGGAAGGCGCCGCTCGCCGCCGTGAACGTGATGTCCGCGGCGGCCACGAGGGCCGAGACGAGTAGGAGCTGGGCGAAGCCGAGCAGGCCGAGCGCGTACGCGGCGGGGACGCTCAGGAGCGCCGCGCACCGCACCAGATCCATCGCGATCATCACGGGCCGCTTACGGCGGAACTCCACCCACGGGCCGAGCGGCACCGCCGCCACCGCCCCCACCGCGAGGCCCACGGCGGAGATCAGGGCGACCTGCGACGTACCGGCGCCGAGCGCCAGGATCGCGATCATCGAGAACGCGTCGAAGGCGAGGCGCGTACCGAAGGAGCTGACCGCGTACGCCGCCCAGAGCCACCCGAACCGCCGCCCGAGCGAATGCCTGCCCGCCATGCCCCGTGCCTCCGTCCCGCCATCGACCGGACAACCGCTGGTTGTCGCCCGTCATGTCCCGCACGCGTGCCCCGCGCGACGCCGACGGACATCCAAGCGGCTCACCGGCCCGGACATCAAACAACCGCCTCGGGGGCCCCGCCACAACCACCGGTTGTACACCTAAGGTGGCGGGCATGGATCTGCACGCCGTGCGCGCCTTCGTCGCCGTCGTCGACGCGGGCCGCTTCCAGGGCGCCGCCGCCGACCTGGCGATCACCCAGCAGGCCGTCTCCAAACGCGTCGCCGCGCTGGAGAGGGACCTCGCGGTGCGGCTCCTCCACCGCACCCCGCGCGGCGCCCGGCCGACCATCGACGGCCAGGTCTTCCTGCCGTACGCCCGCGACCTCCTGCGTGCCGAGGAGCGCGCGGCGGCCTCCGTGCGGCCCGGCAGCCGCGCCCTGCGCGTCGATGTGATCGGCAGGCGGCTCGCCCCCGCCGACCTGCTGCGCGGCTTCCACCGCGCCCACCCCGACGTCGCCCTGGACGTGGTGACGCTCTTCGACGCCGACACGGCCGTCGCCGCCGTGCGCTCCGGCACGATCGACGCCGCTTTCCGCGCGGTCACGGTGCCCGCGCACCAGCTCCCCGACGGCATCGAGGCCGTCCGCGTGCACGACGAGCCGCTCCACCTGCTCACCGGGCCCGGCCACCCGCTCGCCGCAGCCCGCGAGGTCACCCCGGAGCGGCTGGCCGGGCACCGCATCTGGATGCCCGGCCTCGTCGCGGGCACCGAGTGGGCCATGTACTACGAGGACCTCGCCGCCGCGTTCGGGCTCAGCATCGAGGCCACCGGTCCCGAGTTCGGCACCGAGCCGCTGCTCGACACCATCGCCGAGTCACCGGGCCTCGCCACCCTGGTCGGCGCGTGGACGCGCGTCGTCTGGCCCGCCGGTGACGACCTGCGGCGCATCCCGGTGTGCGACCCGACGCCGGTCTACCCGCACTCCCTGATCCAGCACGCCGACAACCCGCACCCCGCGCTGCGCAGCCTCCGCGACCACCTCACCGCCGCCTACCGCGGGCAGCGCGGCGACCGCCCGACGTGGACACCGGCCTGGGCCCGCTGAACGGCGGTCACGTCCGCCCGACGGCGACAACGGTCGAGTCCGCCCGACGGCGGCGCCGGTCATGCCCGCTCCACGACCGTCTCGCCGCCCACCACGACCACCTCGGCCCGGGTCCCCGGTATCTCCTCGGGGCGGGCCCGCAGGATGTCGCGGGAGAGCACCACGAAGTCGGCCAGCTTGCCCACGGTCAGCGAACCGCGCTCGTGCTCAAGGAAGTTGGCGTACGCCGAGCCCATCGTGTAGCCGTGCACGGCGGTCTCCACGTCCAGGGTCTCGCCGGGCTGCCAGGGCTCGCCGCCGCCGAGCGGGCGGCGCGTGACGGCGGTGTAGATGCCCGCCATCGGGTCCATCTCGGCCACGTTCCAGTCGCTGGAGAGGGCGAGCACCGCACCGGCCTCGTGCAGGCTGCGCATCGGCCAGGCCTTGTGCCAGCGTCCGGGACCGACGTTCTCGGCCCAGTCCTTGCCGGGTCCGGCGATCTCCGGGGCGCAGTGGCGCGGCTGCATGCAGGCCACCACCCCCAGCTCGGCGAAGCGCGGCGTGTCGCGCGGGTCGAGGCACTCCACGTGCACGATCTGGTGGCGGGCGTCGCGCTCCCCGTTGACCTCGCGGGCGTGCTCCACGGCGTCGAGGACGGTACGGATGCCCCGGTCGCCGGTGGCGTGCACGAAGCACTGGAAGCCCCGCGCGTCCAGCTTCGCGAGGAGCCCGGCGAACTCCTCGGCCGGATAGAACGTGTCGCCCCGGTGCCGCCCGCACCCGGCGTACGGTTCGAGGAGGGCGGCCGTACGCGGCTCCACGACATCGTCGATGTACAGCTTCAGCGGGCCCACCCGCAGCCGCTCGTCCGCGAAGCGTTCCGCGGCGGCGGCGAAGTCGTCCAGGTCGGCGTCGGAGGTGCCGCGCGGGTGGAACAGCGCCGCGACGATCCGCGAACGCAGCCGCCCCTCGCCCCGGGCACGCTCGAAGAGCTCCAGGTCGTCCAGGGAGTTCTGCGGCTCGACGACCGTGGTGATGCCGTAGCCGATGGCGTCGTCCAGGCTCTTGGCCAGGCGCCCGTACTGCCGGTCGGGCGAGGCCCACGGCACCCCGAGCGCGCGCAGCGCCCGGTGCCCGTCGCGACTCAGACCCCTCACCGCGAAGTCCTTGACGAACCCGGTCGGTTCCCCCGTCTCCGGGTCGGTCTCGGCGCGCCCGAAGGGCAGCGAGGTGTGGTCGCGGTCGACGCCGAGGCGGCGCAGGGCGGCGGTGTTGAGCCAGGCGGTGTGGACGTCGTAGCTCAGCACGAAGGCGGGGGTGTCGCCGGTGGCCGGGTCCAGGTCGGTGGCGCGGGGCATCCGGCCGCCGGGGATCGCGGAGTAGTCGAACGCCTCCGCCTCGATCCACTCCGCGCCGGGGTGCCCGGCGTGCCACGCGCGGACGCGGGCGTGGATCTCGTCGAGGGTGCGGGCGCCCGCGAGCTGGACGCAGGCGTCGTCGGAGCCGAGCCTGACGTGGTTGTGCGCGTCGATGAATCCCGGCAGGACCAGCCGCCCGCGCCCGTCGATCACCCGGGTGTCCGGCCCCGTCCACCGGCCGGCGTCGGCGTCGGTTCCCAGCCACGCGACGCGGCCGTCGCGTACGGCCAGGGCCTCGGCGGCAGGAAGGACGGGGTCGACGGTGTGGATACGGGCGTTGCGCAGGACCAGGTCGGCGGGCGAGGGGGCGGGGGTGGTGCGGGTC
>NZ_JASKYR010000632.1:0-4454 GCF_041028215.1 Streptomyces flavofungini | reverse complement strand
ACGCAGACTTGAGCACGTACCACCGAAGACCCAAGGAGAGTCCGATGACCGTCTACACGACGACCGACAGCCCGCTCGGCGAGCTGCTGCTGGTGGGCGAGGCGTCGGCCACGGCCACCGGCGGCACCGCACTGGCGTCGCTGTCCATGCCGGAGCAGAAGGGCGCCGCCGTCGTCCAGGAGGGCTGGACCCGCGACGCGCGGGCGTTCACCGAGATCACCGGGCAGCTCCGCGCCTACTTCGCCGGGAGCCTGACCCGCTTCGAGATCGAGTACGCGGCCGGGGCGGGCACGGAGTTCCAGCGCGCGGTCTGGGACGCCCTGGAGAGCGTCCCCTACGGCACCACGACCACGTACGGCCGCCTCGCCGGACAGCTCGGCCTGTCCCGCGTCGCCGTCCGCGCGCTCGGCACGGCCGTCGGCCGCAATCCGCTGCTCGTCGTGCGCCCCTGCCACCGGGTGATCGGCGCCGACGGCACCCTGACCGGGTACGCGGCCGGTCTGGAGCGCAAGCGGCTGCTGCTCGACCTGGAGGCGGCGTGAGCGCGGGCCCGCGGACCGTCTCCGCCGTCCGTGCGGCGGTCGACGCCGCCGACTGGACCGGGATCGCCGCCGAGCTCGACGCCCACGGCTGCGCGCTCACGCCCCGGCTCCTCGACCCCGCCGCGTGCCGCCTGCTCGCCGACCGCTACGACGACCCGGCGCTGTTCCGCTCCACGGTCGACATGGCACGCCACCGCTTCGGCTCCGGCCAGTACCGCTACTTCACGCACGACCTGCCGTACCCGGTGGCCGAGCTGCGCCAGGCCCTCTATCCCCGGCTGCTGACCGTCGCCCGCGACTGGGCCGCCCGCCTCGGCCGCCCCGCGCCCTGGCCCGACTCCCTCGACGAATGGCTCAAGCGGTGCCACGCGGCGGGCCAGACCAGGTCCGCGCAGATCCTGCTGCACTACGAGGAGGGCGACTGGAACGCCCTGCACCGCGACCTCTTCGGCGACATGGTCTTCCCCCTCCAGGTCGTGATCGGCCTGGACGAGCAGAACGCGCACTGCACCGGCGGTGAGTTCCTGCTCGTCGAACAGCGGCCACGGGCCCAGTCGCGCGGCACCTCGACGGTCCTGCCGCAGGGCCACGGCCTGGTCTTCACCACCCGCGACCGCCCCGTCCGCTCCGCCCGCGGCTGGTCGGCGGCGCCCGTGCGGCACGGCGTGAGCACCGTACGGTCGGGGCTGCGGCGCTCGCTCGGCCTCGTCTTCCACGACGCGGGCCAGCTCCCCTTACGTCCCGCTCTCCGGCAGGCCGCTCACCCGGAGCGTGATGTTGAGCCGCCCGGTCAGGCCGAGGTCCGGCGGGCCCGTGCCGGGCAGCACGCGCGGCACCCCGTGATACGCGAGGCGGGACGGGCCGCCGAAGACCACCAGGTCACCGCTGCGCAGCTCGACGTCCTTGTACGGCTTGGCCCGCGTCGTGGTGTTGCCGAAGCGGAAGACGCAGGCGTCACCGAGGCTCAGCGAGACCACGGGCGCCGCCGACCTCTCGTCGGCGTCGCGGTGCATGCCCATGCGGGCGTCGGCGTCGTAGAAGTTGACCAGCGCGATGTCGTACTCCTCGGTGACCCCGAACCCGGCCGCCTCCGCCGCCGCGCGGCCGAGCTCCGCCAGCTCGCGGGGCATCGGCTTCACCGGCGCCCCGTCCCCGTCGACGACGGTGCGCGCGTACCCGTACGGATACCAGTGCCAGCCCAGACCGAACTGGCGGGCCGTCATCGTGCCGCCCCCGGGAGTCCTGACCAGCCGCAGCCCGGCGGGCGGCCTCGCCCACTCCCGGCACGCCTCGACCAGGCGGAGCTGCGCCCCGGCGTCCAGCCAGTCCGGCAGGTGCACCGCGCCCGGGCCGAGGGCGGCGCGGGCGCGGGGGAACAGCTCCGGGGAGAAGGGCTCCTCAGTCGCCGGCATACGGCCAGGTCCAGTCGGCGACCTCGGGCAGGTCGGTGCCGTGTACGCGGATCCAGTCGTGGTGGCGGGAGCGGGCGTCGGCCATCCGCTGCCGTACGGACGTGGCCCGGACGGCGAGACCGGGGACGCGGTCGATGACGTCCATGACGAGCCGGTAGCGGTCCAGGTCGTTGCGGACGACCATGTCGAACGGCGTGGTCGTCGTGCCGGACTCCTTGTACCCGCGCACATGCAGGTTGGCGTGGTTGGCGCGGCGGTAGGCCAGGCGGTGGATCAGCCACGGGTAGCCGTGGTACGCGAAGATCACCGGGCGGTCGGGGGTGAACAGCGCGTCGAACTCGAACTCGGCCATGCCGTGCGGGTGCTCGCGCTCCGGCATCAGGCGGGCGATGTCCACGACGTTGACGACGCGGACCGCGAGGTCGGGCAGCAGCTCGCGCAGCAGCGCCGCCGCGGCCAGGATCTCCTGGGTGGGCACGTCGCCCGCGCAGGCAAGCACCACGTCCGGGTCGCGCGTGCCGTCGTCCGTGCCCGCCCACTCCCACACGCCCGCGCCGCGCGCGCAGTGCGCGCGGGCCTCGTCGAGGGTGAGCCAGTCGAAGCAGGGCTGTTTGCCCGCGACGACGACGTTGACGTAGTCGCGGCTGCCCAGGATGTGCTCGGTCACCGAGAGCAGGGTGTTGGCGTCCGGCGGCAGGTAGACGCGCACGACGTCGGGGCTCTTGTTGAGCACGTGGTCGACGAAACCGGGGTCCTGGTGCGAGAAGCCGTTGTGGTCCTGGCGCCACACATGCGAGGTGAGCAGGTAGTTCAGGGACGGCACGGGCGCCCGCCAGGACAGCGAGCGGGAGGTCTTCAGCCACTTGATGTGCTGGTTGACCATCGAGTCGACGATGTGCACGAACGCCTCGTAGCAGGAGAAGAGACCGTGCCGCCCGGTCAGGGTGTACCCCTCCAGCCAGCCCTGGCAGAGGTGTTCGGAGAGCACCTCCATGACCCGGCCGTCGCGCGCGAGGTGCTCGTCGGTGTCCAGGGTCCGGTCCTGCCACGCCTTGCCGGTGGCCTCGTAGAGCGCGCCGAGCCGGTTGGACTCGGTCTCGTCGGGTCCCACCACCCGGAAGTCGCGCCGCCGCGCGGTGTCGGCCATGACCTGGGCGAGCAGCTCGCCCGCGACCCGGGTCGGCTCGTGCAGGGTGGTGCCGGGCTTGTCCACGGTGACGGCGAACCGTTCGAGGGGCGGCAGCGGCAGCGGGCGGCTGAGCAGGCCGCCGTTGGCGTGCCGGGTGGCGCCGAGGCGGCGCTCGCCCTCGGGCACACAGGCGAGGACGTCCGCGGTGGGCGCGCCGTCGGCGTCGAAGAGCTCCCCGGGGCGGTAGGAGCGCAGCCACTCCTCCAGTTGCCGCAGGTGCTCGGAGTTGTCGCGGACTCCGGAGAGCGGCACCTGGTGCGAGCGCCAGGTGTTCTCCACGGGCTGACCGTCCACGAACGCGGGACCGGTCCAGCCCTTGGGCGTACGGAGGACGATCACGGGCCAGCGGTGGCGGCTGTGCGAACCACCGCCGCGGGCGGCCCGCTGGACGGCGGCGATGCGGTCGAGGGCCTTGTCCATCACCTCCGCCATCGCCTGGTGGACGGCGAGGGGGTCGTCGCCCGCCACGTACAGCGGCTCGTGGCCGTAGCCCTTCAGGAGCGCGTCCAGTTCGGCGTCGGGGAGCCGGGAGAGGACCGTCGGGTTGGCGATCTTGTAGCCGTTGAGGTGCAGGATCGGCAGGACGGCGCCGTCGTGGACGGGGTCGAGGAACTTGTTGGAGTGCCAGGACCCGGCGAGCGGCCCGGTCTCCGCCTCGCCGTCGCCGATGACGCAGGCCACGACGAGGCCGGGGTTGTCGAAGGCGGCGCCGTAGGCGTGCGTCAGGGAGTAGCCGAGCTCGCCGCCCTCGTGGATCGAGCCCGGCGTCTCGGGCGCCACATGGCTGGGCACGCCGCCGGGGAAGGAGAACTGGCGGAACAGCCGCGCCATGCCCTCCTCGTCCCGGGTCACGGCCGGGTACATCTGGGTGTAACTGCCCTCCAGCCAGGAGTTGGCGAGGACGGCGGGCCCGCCGTGGCCGGGGCCCCACACGCACAGGGCGTCGAGGTCGCGCTCTTTGATGACGCGGTTCAGGTGGGTGTGGACGAGGTTGAGACCGGGTGAGGTGCCCCAGTGGCCCAGGAGGCGCGGCTTGATGTGCTCGGGCCGCAGCGGCTCGGCGAGGAGGGGGTTGCTCAGCAGGTAGATCTGACCGACGGACAGGTAGTTGGCGGCACGCCAGTGGGCGTCGAGTGCCGCCAGGTGCTCCTTGGCCAAGGGCCCCATGGGGGTCTCCTCCCGGGGGTCGGGGTGTGCGGCGGAATCGGGGAGTACGTGATCGGTACCCGGGTTCCACGCCTGCGCCTGGTCAGTCGTCCGCAGCGGCCGACGCCGCACGGCTCACCCGCGCTCCTCCCCCGACGCTGCCAC
>NZ_JASKYR010000631.1:0-6041 GCF_041028215.1 Streptomyces flavofungini | reverse complement strand
GGTCGGTACGACGGCTCGCGCGAGGGCGTCGGCGCCCCGCTCCCTGATCTCGCCGACCGTGGCGTGGGAGATCTTCAGCTCGGTGAACTCGGCGCGGTCCCCGTCGTCGTCCCGCATCCCGAAGAGGCGCACGTCCTCGTCCCGTACGTACGCCACGGTCGGCGCCCCGCTCCCTGATCTCGCCGACCGTGGCGTGGGAGATCTTCAGCTCGGTGAACTCGGCGCGGTCCCCGTCGTCGTCCCGCATCCCGAAGAGGCGCACGTCCTCGTCCCGTACGTACGGCTTGAGTCCCTCGATGTCGGTGAGGTCCTCCTGCCCGCGCCCGGTCGCGAGCGCCATCTCCTCACCGCCCGCGGCACCGATCCGGCCGGAGTTCCCCGGGTGCCGGAAGTCGGCCGAACCGTCGATGGCGGCGATGCCGTACCGCCCGACGCGGCGCAGCGCGAGGGCGGCGCCGAGCTGGATGGAGCAGTCGCCGCCGAGCACCACGAGGAAGTCGCCCGCGCGCACATGCCGCTCCACGCGGTCGGCGAGCCGCACGGTGTAGGCGGCGATGGCGGCGGCGTTGAAGACGCCGTCGCCCTCCTGCCAGTCCCCCCGGTCGTAGCGCGGCGGCACGACGACGCCGCCCTCGGCGGCGCCGAGGCGCCGCACGATGCCCCGCTCACGCATGGCTCCGGCCAGTTTGTAACAGCCCGGCACCGTGCCGGGGGCGGGCGGGCGCAGGCCCAGGTTGCTCGGTGCGTCGACGACCACGATGTTCCGCATGCGCCCATCCTGCGCGAGCAGGGCCCCGCCGATCAACGGCTCCGGCGCTCAGGCCCCTGCCGTGCCGCACATCTCGGCGGTGATCGCCCAGCGCTCGTGGTCGCGCCAGGCTCCGTCGATGTACAGGAAGTCCGGCGAGAAGCCCTCGTGGCGGAAGCCCCGGCGGCGCACGAGGGCGAGCGAGGCGGTGTTGCCGGGCTGGATGTTGGCCTCAAGGCGGTGCAGGCCAAGCTCCCCGAAGGCGTACGCGATGACGAGGCCGAGCCCCTCGCCGGTCAGTCCGCGACCGGCGGCGTGCGCGAAGGCGCCGTAGCCGAGCGCCCCGCAGCGGAAGCCGCCCCGCACGATGTTGTTGACGTTGATGAACCCCGCGATGGCCCCGCTGTCGCGCGCGCAGAGGAGGAAGCCCTCCTTCGCCGGGTCCTCGATGAGCAGCGAGGCGTAGGCGCGGTAGGCGTCGTCGGTGGTCGGCGGGAAGAGCCAGGGGCGGTGCAGCTCACGGCTCTCCCGGGCGCGTGCGGTGAACTCGGCGGCGTCCGCGAGGCGGAAGTGGCGGATGCCCACGCGGGGGCCTTCGGCGAGACAGAGGGGTATGCCGGACATCGGGCCACGTTATCCGGGGCCGGGCGTCACCTGCGCCGCCCCATGAAGTAGGCGCCGCACAGCGCGCCGAGCACCCCGGTGGCGAGCAGCGCCGTCCACAGCGGCATGGTCACTTCGGGGATCAGCAGGCGGATCCTGGTGCTGCGGGTGTTCTCGAAGATGAAGACCAGGGTGAGGACGGCGATGACGGCGACGATCACCCTGCCGGGCGTCACCATGCCGCCGCCCTCGGTCGAGCCGCTCCTGGCAGTCCTTGGGCTCATGGTGGGACCCTTCCGTCGCGGGTGTGCCTGCGTCCCCCGCCACCAGCATGGACGGCCGGTGCCGGTTCGCGCGCGGTGAGGGTGTCCGGGGGCTGGGCCGTCCGGGTGACGCGGGTGCCCCCGCCGTGGGCGCCGTCGGTCAGGCCAGCGCGGGCACGTCCAGCGTCAGCGTCCCGGCGTCCGCGTCCAGCGCGCCCGCCACCCCGAACGGCACGGTCAGCGCCCCCGCGCAGTGCCCGAACCCGTACTCCTCGGCCACCGGGACGCCGAGCCCGCCGAGCCGGTCGGCGAGGACGGCGCGCACCTCCTCGTAGGGCCCGCACTCCTGCCAGGAGCCGAGCGCGATCCCGGCCACGCCCGTCAGCCACCCCGCGCGCAGGAGCTGGGTGAGGACGCGGTCGATGCGGTACGCCTCCTCGCCGATGTCCTCGATGAACAGCAGGCCGCCGCGCGCGGCGGGACGGGCCCCCGGCGTCCCGAGGCCGGCGGCGAGCAGCGAGACGCAGCCGCCGAGCGTGACGCCCCTGGCCCGGCCGCCGACCAGCGTGCCCGCGCCGTCGTGGGCCGTGATGACCCGGGCGTCCTCCGGCGTGAACAGGGTCGTGCGCAGCTGCTCCTGGGTCCGCGCGTTCTTCAGGAAGGTTTCGGCGGCCGTCATCGGGCCGTGCAGCGTGGCGAGGCCGAGCCGGGTGGCGAAGGCCTCGTGCAGGGAGGTGATGTCGCTGTAGCCGAGGAAGACCTTGGGCGCGGCCCCGCGCATCGCGTCCCAGTCCAGGAGGTCCACCATCCGCTGGGCGCCGTACCCGCCCCTGGCGCAGAACACGGCGGCCACGGACGGGTCGCACCACGCCTGCTCCAGGTCGCGGGCCCGGTCGGCGTCCGTGCCCGCGAGGTAGCCGAACTTCGGGTGCGCGTTCAGGACGTGCGGCGCCGCGTACGGGTCGAGGTCCCAGCCGCGCAGGATGTCCAGGCCCGCCTGGAGCGCGGCCTCGGGGACGGGGCCGCCGGGCGCGACGACGGCCACCCGGGCGCCGGGTGTCAGCCGCGGGGGCCGGGTGAGCGGTCTCACTTGTCGAGCTCCAGGGTGGGCACGCCGCCCGCGAGATCGATGCCGAACACCTGCGCGTACAGGGAGAGTTCGGCCTCCAGGGCGCGGATCATGGTGTCGGCGCGGCGGAAGCCGTGCCCCTCGCCCTCGAAAGCGATGTAGGCGTGCGGCAGGCGGCGCCGCTGCGACCTGGCGAGGAACTCCTCGCACTGCGCGGGCGGGCAGACCACGTCGTCGAGCCCCTGGAGGAGCAGGAACGGCGCGGTGATCCGGTCGGCGTGTTCCAGCGGCGAGCGCTCCGCGTACCGTCCGGGCACCTCGGCGAACGGTCCCACGATCGACTCCAGATAGCGGGACTCCAGGTCGTGGGTGCCGCCGGAGGCGAAGGCGGTCAGGTCGAGCACCGGATAGATGATGGTGCCGCAGGCGTAGACGTCCGTGGTGGCGAGCGAGGCGGCCGTGGTCCAGCCGCCCGCGCTGCCGCCCCTGATGGCGAGCCTGGCCCGGTCGGCGGTGCCCTCGTCGGCCAGGGCGAGGGCGACCGCCGCGCAGTCGTCGACGTCGACGACGCCCCACTGCTCGCGCAGCCGCTCGCGGTAGGCGCGGCCGTAGCCGGTGGAGCCGCCGTAGTTCACCTCGGCGACGCCGATGCCGCGCGAGGTGAAGTAGGCGATGGCGAGGTCGAGCACGAGGGGCGAGCGGCCGGTGGGCCCGCCGTGCGCCCACACCACGTAGGGCGGCAGTTCSTCGTCGGGGGCGATGTGGGCGGGGTGGTGCGGCGGGTAGATGTGCGCGTGGATCTCGCGTCCCGCGGGGCCGAGGAAGGTGCGGATCTGCGGTTCGGGGTAGTACGCGGGGTCCACGGGGTCGTCGTGGGCGGCGCCGACGACCCGGGCGCGGCCGGTGCCGGTGTCCAGCTCCACGACCTCGTACCCGCTGCGGGGGCTCGCGGCGACGCCGAGCACCCGGGGGCCGTGCGCGGCGACGGTGGCCGCGAACTCCGTCCAGGGGCCCGCGGCGTCGACGACCTCGCCGGTCTCGGGGTCGAGTATGCCGAGGCAGGTGGAGCCCTTGCCGTGCACGACGGCGATCAGGCCGGTGTCGAGCGGGGCGAACCAGTTCAGGCCGATCTGCCACAGGGGGCCCGCGAACTCCTCCTGGCGCGGACAGAGCGAACGCACGCTTCCCGGGTCGTCCGGCGCCGCGCGGTACAGGTTCCACCAGCCGCCGCGGTCGCTGGAGAACAGCAGCCGCCCGTCCGGCGCCCACGCCACCTGGGCGATGGACTCCTCGGGGCCGCCCGCGAAGACCCGGCCCCGGCCGAAGGCGCCGTCCGCGCGGACGTCGGCGACGATCAGTTCCGTGCCGTCCCACGGCATCCGCGGGTGGTCCCAGGCGACCCAGGCGGCACGGGAGCCGTCGGGCGAGAGCCGGGGACCGGTGACGAAGCGGTGGGCGCCGTCGGAGAGTTCGCGGACCGCGGCGCGGTCATCGGCCGCCGAGCCGTCGAGCGGCACCGCGACGATCACCCGGCGCACATCGGTGGGCCGCTCGCCGGTGAACTCCTCGCACACGCACCAGACCTCGCCCCGGTCGAGGTGGACCACCGGATCGGCCCACCGCAGCCCGCCGCCCACCCCGGAGAGCGGGGTCAGGGGGCGCGGCTCGGCGCCCGGGACGTCCGGCTCGTAGGCGTAGAGCCGCTGGTCGGCGAAGTCGACGAAGACGAGCAGCGGTCCCCCGGCCCGCTCCGCGCCGGCCCAGGGGCGGCCGCCGTACTCCACGACGCGGCTGCGCACGTTCCACGGCGCGGGCAGCACCGTCCGCTCCTCGCCGTCGGGCAGGCGCCGCACCAGCGCGCGGCGGCCGCCCTCACCGGGCCGCGGCTCGGTCCACCACGCCTCCCCGCCGACGTAGCCGACGTACCCCGGAGCGCCGTCGTGGGCCGCGGCGAGCTCGGCGTCGATCGGTGACGGCCATGATCCGTACGCCCGGGTCTGCTTCATGTCCCTCTCGTCCCCCAATGTCGTTCCTAGGCCGTGCGCAGAAAGCGGTCGAGGACACGGACGCCGAAGTGCAGTGCCCCGATCGGCACGCGTTCGTCGACTCCGTGGAAGAGCGCCTGGTAGTCGAAGCCCTCCGGTGTCCTGAGCGGCGAGAAGCCGTAGCCGGTGATGCCGAGGCGCGAGAACTGCTTGGCGTCCGTGCCTCCCGACATGCAGTACGGCACGACGTGTCCCTCGGGCGCGAACTCCTCTACGGCGGCGCGCATGCGCGCGTACGTCGGCGAGTCGACCGGTGCCTGCAGTGCCACCTCGCGATGGTGGAACTCCCAGTCGACGTCAGGCCCGGTCAGCCGGTCAAGCGTGCTACGGAACTCTTCCTCGCCGCCGGGCAGAAAGCGTCCGTCCACATAGGCCACCGCCTCCCCGGGGATCACATTGACCTTGTAACCCGACTGGAGCATCGTCGGGTTGGCGCTGTTGCGGACCGTGGGCTCGACGAGCGCGGCGGTCGGGCCGAGCTTCTCCAGGAAGTCGTCGACGTCGAATCCGGGCGCCTCGGGGTCGCCCTGGAGGCCGTAGAGCGCGCCCAGCTCGGCGAGCGCGGCGCGCACGGTCGGGGTGAGCCGCACCGGCCAGTGGTACTCGCCGATGCGGGTGACGGCGGCGGCGAGCCTGCTCACCGCGTTGGCTCTGTTGACCTTGGAGCCGTGGCCCGCCCTGCCGCGCGCGGTGAGCTTGAGCCAGCCCGTGCCGCGCTCGCCCGCCGCGATCGGGTAGAGCTGGTTGCCCCGCCCGTCGTGGAAGGTGAAGGCCCCCGACTCGCTGATGCCCTCCGTACAGCCCTCGAAGAGCGGGGCGTGCTTGTCGGCGAGGAATCCGGAGCCGTCCTCGGCGCTCGCCTCCTCGTCGGCGGTGAAGGCGATCACGATGTCGCGCCGCGGCCGGACCCCGGCACGGGCCCAGTGCCGGGCGACGGCGAGGATCATCGCGTCCATGTTCTTCATGTCGATGGCGCCGCGGCCCCAGACGACGCCGTCGCGGATCTCCCCGGAGAAGGGGTCCATGCTCCAGTCGGCCGCCTCGGCGGGCACGACGTCCAGGTGGCCGTGGACGAGGAGCGCGTCCGCGCCCGGCTCCGTGCCCTCGATCCGTGCCACCACGTTCGTGCGTCCGGGGCTGCGCTCAAGGAGCGTGGGCGTCAGGCCCGCCTCGGCGAGGCGCTCGGCGGCGTACTCGGCGGCGGGCCGCTCGCGGCAGTCGCCGCCGCCCCGGTTGGTGGTGTCGACGCGGATGAGCTCGGAGGTGAACCGCACGACCTCGTCGAGCGCCCGCGCGTCCACCTGGTCTTCGCC
>NZ_JASKYR010000630.1:0-4699 GCF_041028215.1 Streptomyces flavofungini | reverse complement strand
GGGCTGGGGCCCAGGTCGGCGGTGAGCAGGTCGTGCGGTCGGCCGCCGGGCAGGATGCCGGGCGGCTGGGCGAGCGGCGGGCGGCGCTCCCGGACGCCTCCGAGGCGCCGCGCGAGGCGGCTGGGGCCGCGCCGGGTGAGCGGGGCGGGGGGTCGGCGGAGCCCGGTTCGGCGGGACCCGGTTCCGCGGAGTGCGAACCGGTGCCGGTGGGAGCTCAAGGCGGTCAAGGCAAGCCGGTGTCGTCGTACGGAGTGCTGGCCCGGGTCCGTGCCGCCGCTCGGGCCCGGCGGGGGCGACTGGCGCTCGCGCTGCTGCTCGGCAGTCTCGCGCTCGGCAGCGCCGTGGGGCTCATGGCCACCTCGGGGTGGCTGATCTCGCGGGCCGCGGAACAGCCGCCGGTGATGTATCTGATGATCGCCGTGACGGCGACCCGCGCCTTCGGCATCGGCCGTGCCGTCTTCCGCTACGCCGAGCGGCTCGTCTCGCACGACGCGGTGCTCCGCATGCTCGCCGACACCCGGGTCGCGGTCTACCGGCGGCTCGAACGCCTCGCCCCCGCCGGCCTGCGTACGGCCCGCCGCGGTGACCTGCTCTCCCGCCTTGTCGCCGACGTCGACGCCTTCCAGGACTACTGGCTGCGCTGGCTGCTGCCCGCCTCCGCCGCGGCGCTCGTGAGCGCCTCGGCCGTCGGCTTCACCGCCTGGCTGCTCCCCGAGGCGGGCGCGGTGCTCGCCGCCGGGCTGCTCGTCGCGGGCGTCGGGGTGCCGATGCTGAGCGGCGCCGTGGCGCGGCGCGCGGAGCGGAGGCTGGCGCCCACCCGCGGAACGCTCGCCACGCGCGTGGCCGATCTGCTCACCGGAACCGCCGAGCTGACCGTCGCGGGTGCGCTGGAGCGGCGTACGGCCAAGGCCCTGGAGGCCGACGCCGAACTGACGAAGATCGCCTCCCGGCAGGCCGGAGCCACCGCCCTCGGCGACGGACTCGGCGCGCTCGCCACCGGGCTCACGGTGGCCGCCGCCGCGCTCGTCGGGGTCCAGGCGGTCCAGGACGGACGGCTCGGCGGCATCGCCCTCGCCGTCGTCGTGCTCACCCCGCTGGCCGCCTTCGAGGCGGTACTCGGGCTTCCGCTCGCCGTGCAGCACCGGCAGCGGGTCGGGCGGAGCACGGAGCGCGTGTACGAGGTGCTGGACGCCGCCGAGCCGGTCCCGGAACCCGTCGGCCCCGCCGAGGCACCGGCATCGCCCTTCCCCCTCAGGCTCGACGCGCTGCACGCCCGCCACCCGGGACAGGACACCACCGCCCCCGCGCTCGCGGGCGTCAGCCTGACCCTGGAGCGGGGCAGGAGGGTCGCCGTCGTGGGCCCGTCCGGCTCGGGCAAGACGACGCTCGCGCAGGTCATGCTGCGCTTCCTCGGCGCGTACGAGGGGACGTACTCGCTGGGCGGCACGGACGCGGCGACGCTGGACGGCGACACAGTGCGCCGCATGGTCGGGCTCTGCGCCCAGGACGCGCACCTCTTCGACAGTTCGGTCCGCGAGAACCTGCTGCTCGCCAGGAAGGACGCCACGGACGCGGAGCTGCGGGACGCCCTCACACGGGCGCGGCTGCACGAGTGGACCGCTTCCCTGCCCCAGGGCCTCGACACGCTCATCGGCGAGCACGGCGCCCGGCTCTCCGGAGGCCAGCGGCAGCGGCTCGCGCTGGCCCGCGCGCTGCTCGCGGACTTCCCCGTCCTGGTCCTCGACGAACCGGCCGAGCACCTCGACCTGCCGACCGCGGACGCCCTCACCGCCGACCTGCTCGCGGCGACGGAGGGCCGTACGACGCTGCTCATCACGCACCGGCTCGCCGGGCTCGACGCGGTGGACGAGGTGATCGTCCTGGACGGCGGCCGGGTGGCCCAGCGCGGCACGTACGCGGAGCTCGCCGCGGCGGAGGGCCCCCTGCGGCGGATGCTGGAGGTGGAACGGGCGGCTGATCTGCTGGCGGTGGGCTGAGTCACTTCGACTTTCCCCTGTAAATGGGACTTACTAGGCTCAAAGGCATGTCCGTACCTTCGGCCTCCGCCGATTCACCGCTCCCCGGCGGCACCTCCCGTCCGGGGGAGGCGGCGGCGCGGGCGACGCACAGCCTCCAGGGGCTCTCGCCCGAGCTGACCTCGCGGGTGCCGCAGCTCCTCGAAGCCATGCGGTCGGTGGGCACCGGACTCGAACTGCACGTCACCCTGGACCGCATCTGCGAGACCGCCGCCGAGCTCGCCGACGCCCACTACGCGGCGATCGGCGTGGTCGCCGAGGACGGCGAGGGACTCTCCGACTTCGTGTTCCACGGCATCGACGAGGAGACCGCGGAACGCATCGGGCGCCTGCCCGACGGGCACAAGGGCCTGCTCGGCGCGTTGATCCACCAGCCGAGGACACTGCGCCTCTCCGACCTCTCCGCCGACCCGCGCTCCTGCGGATTCCCGCCCCACCATCCGCCGATGCGCAGCTTCCTCGGCGTCCCCATCCGCGTCCAGGGGGAGATCTTCGGCAACCTCTATCTGACGGAGAAGCGGGGCGGGGCCGAGTTCAACGACTACGACGTGCACATGGTGCGCGTCCTCGCCACGGAGGCGGGCATCGCCATCGGCAACGCCCGTCTGTACGAGGCCGCCAAGCAGCGTGAGCGCTGGATCGACGGCTCGGTCGCGGTCACCACGGCCCTGCTCTCCGGCAGCGACGCCGAGGAGGCCCTCGCCGTCGTGGCCGAACAGGCGAGGCACCTCGCCGACTCGGACGCGGGGATCGTGCTGCTGCCCGACAAGGAGGGCGGCATGGAGGTCGTCGCGGTCTCCTCGGCGGAGCCCACCGGCGCGCTCGGCATGGTCGTCCCGCCGGAGAGCCGCATCGTGGCCCAGCTCCTCGACGGGGAGCCCGTCTTCATCGACGACGCGGCGGGCGACGCCCGCGTCATGACCGAGCTGGCCCGACGCTACGGCCCCGTCATGCTCCTGCCGCTCCAGAGCGACGGCCGCGTCCTGGGGACGCTCGTCACGCCCCGCGCGCGGGGGGCACGCCCCTTCAGCGAGGCGGAACGGACGCTCGCCACCCAGTTCGCCTCGCAGGCGGCCCTCGCGCTGATGATGGCCGACGCCCAGCGCGACCGGGAGCGCCTCGCGGTCTACGAGGACCGCGACCGGATCGCCAGGGACCTGCACGACCTCGTCATCCAGCGGCTCTTCGCCACCGGCATGATGCTGGAGAGCGCCCAGCGCCGGTCGGTCGTACCGGAGGTGCAGGTCGGCGTCGGCAAGGCCGTGGACGAGCTGGACGTGACCATCCAGGAGATCCGTACGGCGATCTTCGCGCTCCAGCAGGGCCCGGCCGAGGCGCCGTCGGGGCTGAGCACCCGGGTGCTCAGGGAGATCAACATGGCCGCCGTCCCGCTCGGCTTCAAGCCCACGCACCGCTTCGTGGGCCCGGTGGACACCGTGGTCGGCGAACTGACCGGCAAGAACCTCATCGCGGCCCTGCGGGAGGCGCTCTCCAACGCGTTCCGCCATGCGCGGGCCGCCCGTATCGACGTCGTCGTCGACGCGACGGTCGTCCTGCCGGACGGGCGCCAGGGCGTACGCCTGACTGTCGCGGACGACGGTGTCGGCATCGCGGAGGGCGGCCGGCGCAGCGGCCTGAAGAACCTCAAGCGGCGAGCCGAGTCCCTGGGCGGCGACAGCTCGTACGGTCCGGGCATCGGCGAGGACGGCGGCGGCACCACGGTGCTCTGGCAGGCCCCGTACTAGGCCGGACCGCCGCAAGCTCGGCTCAGTCCGTCAGTCCGTCAGTCCGTCCGGCGGTCGGGGCGCGGGCTCAGTCCGTCCGGCGGTCGGCCAGGATCTGTTCGATCACCACGGCGACACCGTCGTCGTTGTTGGCGACCGTGCGCCCGGAGGCGGCGGCGATGACGTCGGGGTGGGCGTTGCCCATCGCGTACGAGGTACCCGCCCAGGTCAGCATCTCGATGTCGTTCGGCATGTCCCCGAACGCGACGACTTCGGCGGGCGTGATGCCGCGCTCGGCACAGCACAGCGCCAGCGTGCTGGCCTTGGAGACGCCGGGCCCGCTGATCTCCAGGAGCGCGCTGGGGCTGGAGCGGGTGACTGTCGCCCGGTCGCCGACGGCCGCCCGCGCCTCCCTCAGGAAGTCGTCGGGCGCGAGCTCCGGGTGGAAGGCGAGGACCTTGAGCACGGGCTGCTCGGCCACGGCGGGGTCCGCGGGGTCCTCCGCAAGGAGCTTCTCGACGGGCGCGACGCTCTCACCAGGCTCCATATGCAGCGGCGGATACGTTTCTTCATGGTGCAGTCCCCCGGTCCGCTCCACCGCGAACGACGTCCCCGGCGACGCGGCGCGCACCCTGCGGACCACGTCGAGGGCGCACTCCCGCTCCAGTTCGCGGATCTTGACGAAGCTGTGCGTGCCGGGGCCGCCGTGCAGATCGACGACCGCCGCGCCATTCCCGCAGATGGCGAGGCCGTGACCGTGTACGTGGGCGCTGACGACATCCATCCAGCGGGCCGGACGGCCGGTCACGAAGAAGACCTCGATCCCGGCCGCCTCGGCCGCCGCGAGTGCGGCGATCGTGCGGTCGGAGACCGTCTTGTCGTCGCGCAGCAGCGTGCCGTCCAGGTCCGTGGCGATCAGCCGCGGGTGCGGACGCCGCC
>NZ_JASKYR010000063.1:0-11431 GCF_041028215.1 Streptomyces flavofungini | reverse complement strand
GGGCGAGCGCGGCGTCCTCGGCCGAGATCCGGGCCGGTGGGTGGGTGCCGCCCGTGCCGGTGAGGGGGCGGTGTCCGGTGAGGTGTGCAAGGGCGGGCTGGCTGGTGAGGACCGCAGCGGGGATACCGTTGGGGTCGAGCATCGAGGCCAGTTGGAGCATGGGGCGGGCCAGACCGGCCGGGCGGATCTGGTTGGCGCGTTCGATGGACAGGGACCAGGTGGCAGCCACGGTGGCGCTCTGGTCGTCCGGCAGTGCGCCGGACTCCGGCAGCAGGTCGGCCAGCCTCCTGATCCGGTCGGCCAACAGCCCTCGGTAGGAGGCACAGGTCAGGTCCGCGTCGATGAGGTAGGCGGCGGCCTGGGCCAGGGCAAGGGGCAGGTGTCCCAGGTCGGCGGCCAGGTGGTTGATCTGGTCGGTTGGCTCGTGGCGGTCGTGCGCGGCGAATACGGCGGTGACGTAGGCAACGGCTTGCTCAGGAGTGAACAGGCCCACGGCAACTCGGCGCCGACCCGCTCCGGTCAGAGCGGCCTCGCGGCGGCGTGTGGTGACCAGGGCACGGCCGTGACGACTGACGGGCGGCCACCAGCCGCGGATGTCAGCAGGGTCCGCGACGTCATCCAGTACGACCAGCCACCGGCACGGCTTCTGGCCGGCTTTGGGTTCCAGCCAGGCCAGGAACGCCTCCGCGGCCTGCTCCGGATCGCCGGGGTCGGCGGCAAGGACCTCCACGCCGGCCTGTGCGTACCCGGCGGTGATCGCGGAGCGACTGCTCGCGCTGATCCACACCAGTACGTCGACCTCGCCGCCGTCCCAGGCGGCGCGGGCGTAGTCGGCGGCCAATTGGGTCTTGCCCACCCCGCCGGTCCCGGTCAGCACCTGGGTGAGCACCGCGGTGCCCCCGCCGTCGACCGCCGCCCGCAACTGGTTGGCCTCGGTCCGGTGCTGGAAGGACTGGGCGCGGGGCGGGAGCACGCCGACCTGGTGCGGCCAGACGGCCGGTGTGCGAGGCGCGGCCTGCTGTACCAGAGTGAAGCGGTCGATCGCCAGAAACCCGGTGTTGGCCAGGCCACCCTCGCTGGCGGTGGCAGCGCCCGTGTGGCTCACGTGTACCGGGCCGGTGGCCCCTGGGCCAGGTCCGGTGTAGCCGGTCACCGCCGTGGCGCCGTCGCGGGCGGTGGCCTCCCCGGTCTCCGCGGCGGCTACCGACGGCCCGTGCCTTGCCTCCGCAGCCTCGGCCCGGGCACTGGGATCACCGGCAGGGCCGGAGCGGCGATGGGGCCATCTCCATCTCACCATCGGACAGAATCCGGCCCCGGAACTGTGGCCGTCCCGGCCCGGTCAGCTGAAGTCGACACCGGTACTTGCGCTGCTGCCGGGCCCGTCCGCGGTGGCGTCCCCGGTCCGTTCCGCCCGGACCGTCGCGCTCCCGGCCTCCTGCGGGCGTCGCGCGCCGGTGGACGCCCGGCCTCCCGCGGTGGCCTTGGCGTTCCCGGTATCGACCACCGCAACGCCGGGCTGAGGGGTGGCCGCGGACTGCATCAGTGTCCACACCAGACCTGCGATACCGGTGGCGCCCTGGACCGAGGCGGCCACCAACTGGCCGGTGCCCGGGTTGTCCAGCAGCCAGAAGAACGGTGTCGAGACCGTCAGCACGCCCGCGACCACCATGATCGTGATCTTCCTGCTTCGCGACACACTCACTCCCCCTCTCCGCAGCCGACGCACGTTCGCCCTCAGTTGCTTGAACTTCACTGGTAGCACAGGACGCCTCAGCGCAACCACCAGTTCCCCGCGTGCTGTTGAAACTCACATACCGACGTCGGCTGGCAGAGGAGCCGGGGTTCGGAACGGCCCCGCTACCGCTCGGCCTGCATCGGCGGAGGCTCCGCCTTCTCCTGGTCCAAGAGTGGCGTCGTCTGGTCATCCACCGGGGCCCGAGGACCAGGCACGGAGACCGCGGCGAGGTCGAGGCGGGCGCCCATGTCGAGGTTCACCGCACCTGCTCCGGCCGCCGCTCCTTGCAGGCTACGTGCTCGGCGAGCCACGCCGTCAGCTCATACGCGTCCAGTTCGGACGCAGGCACCGGTACCTGCCGGGCGACGTACTCTACGGCCGCACCGGGCAGCTCTGCCCGGCTCCGGGGAAACCGACCGTACTGTGTGCAGAACTTCAGCAGCACGGTGAAGCCCAGGCGCGTCGCGCCACGCTTGCCGGACTCAAGCGCCTACTCGTCCTTCACCGGCGTCCAGTGCTTGACCAGGTGTCGTCCACCGAGAAGGGGTGCCGGCAGGCACTCTGCCACAAGCCGCAAAACGGAGGTGATCTTGTGGGGGTGGCCCGGCCGCGTCCCGCTCCTCCGCCACCCACTTCGCCGCCGCGGTGAAGGCCGTGAACGGCTTCTTGCCGCTGGCCTTCACCCGGTCCACGTAGCCCGAGAGTCGTCCGCGGGCGAGACGGGCCAGGACGGCGAAGTCGGTGTCCGTGAGCGGGCCGCCGTCCGGGCGGACGTGATCGATAGTGACGCGCGGGCGGCGCCTGCTCGTGGCCGAGGAGGTCAAGGGCGGGGTGGCCGTAGTGGCGATCATCTCGTGAACGAAGACAGGCGCATCGCGGCCTTCCGGCAGGGCCGGTAAGCAACCGCCCTGGTAGCGGCCCCTCCTTTCGCGGGAGGGCCGCTGCCCGCGAGCCCCCAGATAGACCACCCACACACAGAGCCCCCCGGCGGAGCTGTGCAGGTAGTTCGTGGCTGCCGGAGAGCGATGACATTCGAAGGCCGGGCACGGGGTCGGTCATGTTGGGGGGACAGCGGGAAGTGCGTGGGTGCAGGCCGCACATGTCTCGTCAATGACCAGACCCGTCCCCAGGACCTCGGCCTCAGGAGCAGTTCATATGACTTCCTGACCCAGGGCGGGTCGGTCGCTCACCTTCCGACGTGCTGCGGGACTGACGGGACTGAGAATGCCCGACACGCCAGAACCGGTGCTTCCGTCCCGCCCTGGGTCGGCTGCGCTCATGCCGCAAACCAGAAACCTCAGTCCCTTCAGACCCGTTGTACCGTCAAGGGCCGACGCTGAGCAGCCGACGACGGACGCCGCAGGGACGTGGACAGGACACCCCGAAGAAGACAATGACGAGGACGATCCGTTGACCCGCCAGCCCCTGAACGCGCACCTGGTCCCGGGCGCGGCTGTGCACGGGAAGCAGATCGCGCGGTGGTGCGCGCAGGCTGGCTGGCCGGTGCATCCGCTGGCACCGGTGCACAAGGTCCCTCCGGCCGACTGCCAGGCCTGCAAGGCGGACCGCCACGCTCCTACCTCCTGCCCATGCCTTACAGCGGGACGGTGGTGCCATGGCTTCCACGCCGCGACCACCGATCCTGATCTCATCGAGTCGTGGTGGCACCCCCGGTCCCGATTCGGTCGGGGTCTCGTGCGGCCCGGCGACCCTGGTCGTCCTCGGCATCGATGCTCACGCGGTGCAGGTCCCGGACCGCGTTCGGCTGCTGCCGGGCATTCCGATCGCTCCGCAGGTCAACCTCGACGGCCTGGCGACCGGCTTCGACACCCTGGCGCTGCTGGCCGCGCTGCGAGGCCAGCCCAGTTTCGCGGATGACACCGAGACCCTGCGGGTGCGCACCCCCTCGGGGGGCCTGCACATCTGGTACCGCAACCCGGCCCCCCCAGATCCGCTACCGCTCTTCGACCGGGTCCAGCACGTAGATGGCGCTGGCCTGGCAGGTGGATGTCCGCGCCGACAACGGCTACATCGTGGCCCCATGACCCGCACCACAGCGGGCACCTACCGTCCCGAGGGTGCGGCCCGCTACCCGGCCCCTCTGCCGGAATGGCTGGCCATAGACCTGATACGCACCCGCCATGTGCCCTCCCAGATCCCCGGCCCGCTCCCGCACCCGCAGCGGTACGCCGCCGACGGGCGGTGAAGGGGGCCGAGCGCCTCCTGGAGCCGCTGCCGGCCGAGGTCGCGGCCTGCGCAGCGGTCCCGGAGGGCGCCAGTTTCACGGAGAAGCTGAACCGGGCCGCCTACACGGCCGGGGGCCTGGTCCAAGGACGCCACCTCGCCGAAGAGGCGGTCCGGGACCTGCTGCGGGAGGCCGCCCGCACTGCGCGCCCCGCCCAGGAGGCCCGCAACCTGACGATCATCGAGTCCGCGCTGTCCGCGGGCGCCCAGCGCCCACTTCACCCCCGAGGACACTCATGAGCGCCGAGCCCACACGCTTCGACGCTGAAGCGGCCGCCGCCCAGATCCGCCAGCAGAGCCTCGAGTTCGCGCTGCCCGAAGCCCACCCCAGCGTCCCCGCGCAGCAGAGCGACGGCCGCTACCCGCCCGCGGCCGCCCCGGCCGGGCTGATGCCGAGCTCGCTGACCGACCGCGGCAACGCCAAGCTGTTCGCCCGCCTGTACCGGGATCAGTTCCGCTACGTCATCGGGATGGGCTGGCACCACTGGGACGAATACCGCTGGAAGCTCACCGGCGAAGACGAAGCAGCGATCTGGGCCGCCGGCGAGATGGCCGAGCAGCTGGCCGCACACGACCCCCAGGGCCGGTTCACCGACCGGGCCCTGGCCGCCCACCGCCGCCACTCCGAGTCGGCCTCCGGGCTCAAAGCGCTGCTCTACCAGGCCCAGGCCGCCCCCGGCCTGCGCCTGGACCCCGACGTCCTGGACGGCGACATCTACGTCCTGTGTACCCCGGCGGGGGTCGTGGATCTGCGGACCGGGGCCCTGCGCAAGCCCGACCCGCTGACCGACATGCACTCCCGCGCCACCCTCGTCGCCCCCCMCCCCATGCCCATCCCGCGCTGGCACAGCTTCCTGCGCGACACCTTCGGCGACGACACCAAGGGCGTGGAGACCACCCGCTTCCTGCACCTGCTGCTCGGCTACTCCATCACCGGCGACGTCGGCGCCCAGGTCCTGCCCTTCCTCTACGGCTCCGGCGCCAACGGCAAGTCGGTGCTGCTGGAGGTCATGACCCAGATCCTGGGCGACTACGCCAACGCGGCCCCGAGGCAGCCTTGTTACGCGGTCTCGCAAGAGCTACGTAGGGGTGATGGACCTGGAAAATTGGGCCGCGGTGAAATCCGCTTTCAGCTTCATCGTTGCGGCTTTCCTCTTTGCGTGTGCTGCGGCTTTCGTGTTTTGACGCTTGATGTTCCCAAGCGATTCGACCGCTCATGTGCTCCACATCACGATGGTGTCGGGCTCGTTGCCAGGCGCTTCTCCAACGCTCCCATTCGACGCCGTTAGTGACGTCGCATATGCGCAGGAACGTCAGGAACTGGGCATAGTCGAACATCGCTTTATCGGCCAGGACCCGGCTTACCGTACTGTGCGGCAATTGGCCATGCGCCCCGGCTCGACGTTCCATCTCCAGCACCGGCATTGCCCCGGCTCGATAGTAGAGATGTTTCAGGGCCTCATTCAGGTGGGCAGGGGTGTATACCTGGTCGGGTTCGGTTGTCTTCGCCGGCAGGTGCGTCCGTTGATGTTCGACGTAACGAGCAGCCTGCCAGTACTGTCGGGCCAGCCTGACGGAAGCCTGACAAGCACGGGCGTACTCCTCCACCACCTGTAGACGAGGAATGCGGTCCCCGCTGGTAGCACGGGAAAAGGTGCTTGCCGAGACAGTGTGCCCGGTCGCCTCGGCCATCTCGCGGTGGGTCACACCCGCTGCCCGGCGACTTTCCCGCAGCCACTCCGCGAGTTCTCGCAGACCCTCGTTGGTCGTGGAAACTGGTTGTTCTGGTCGCGCCATGGTGGTCTAACTCTCCTCCGCAGCAGCGGAAGCGGAGCGTCGGGCCAGATGGACACCGATCAGACCGCAGGTTGCCAGAACCTCGGCTACGAGGACGACGGGCAGGCCCATGCGAGTCAGAGCCACGCCCAGTACCAGGACGACGACGATGATGACGGTCTGACTGCCGCTTAGGCGAGCAGAAGGGGGAGGGGTGACGTAAGAGAGCATTTGGTGGGTGAACACAGGGCCTCCAAGCCATGGGCGGCCGGAAGTAATAGTCGGCCGGGTCACGGACTGCTGACACAACTGAGTACCGGCAAGCACTCAGTTGGCATCCTGGCACTAGATCCCGCACCGTCGCCCAGTTGTTGCACAGCCTTCCCACTCGCAGTGCACGAACAGAATTCCAAGCTGATCAGTAAGACCATCCCACCTGCATGGAGGGGCTGCATTCGAACGCGTGACCCACTTAAAAGGAGTACCCGAGGAACGTAAGTTCTACATAGAGGGGAGAATTGATGCACTCGCACTCGCCTGCGGCTGGCGCCTGCGCGGCCTGCTTGCAATCCTCTCTGCGGGTTCACGATCACAGGAGACGCCGCTAACGGCTCACCTCGTCTTGACGTCACGGACTGCGACCAAGCGCGGAAAGACAACGAACCTTGTGCGTTTCCGCGCGGCAACGCGGACCGTATGGTGAAGGGAGCCGACGAAATCGGCTCCCTTCACCTCCAGGCCACCATCACGGATGCCACAGACCCGGCGTTGGCGGCCACACTGCTGCGGTGCGACCCCTACGGTGGTCCGTGAAGAGACCATGAAGGACAGAACACCGCCAGCTGGCCACGGCGCCAGCAGCACCGACAGTGGCATCGGCACGAGGCGGTTCTCACATCCCTGTCAGTGCCTGACGCTGTCGGGGATCTTGGAATTCGGTGCGGCTGATCAGTGTGAGCGCTTTACGTGAATAGGGCGTTTGCACTGGTCAGGTGGCTGCCCGACCAGTTGACCGACGGTCGGGTTGTCTTCTGCGGCTCTGGTGACCGTTGGGCGAACGGAACGTTCGTGGTTAGTGATGCGGCTGCGGTGTTCGCCTCGGTTGAGGCGATGACGGTTCAACCCGTTCGTGGCGAGCGTCCCGAGATCGGTGGACCTGGTTGCCGGTGCGAGGGCACGGTTGGGCCCCGCGACTCCGGAGGCACCGTCCTTGGCGGCTGCTCCGCAGCAGATGACGATGCATCGAAGCAGTCCAAGCCGACGCCCACATCCACGGCTTCCTCCACGCAGGAGGGCAGGCCGGAACACATTCCGGGGGAGTCGGTGAGCCAGGCGCCCAGGCTGGCCGAGGGCAAGCCGCTGGCGGAGATCGCCGAGGCCAAGGGGAACCGGAACATTCCGCTCGGCCGTATTGCCCAGGGGCCGATGTCGGTGCTCGTCAACTGCCAGGGCAAGGGAACACTCAAGGTCACCGTCCAGCCCATGGACATGAGCTTTCCCCTCGAATGCGTGGACGGCGAGGTCAGCAGCACATACAACGAACTGGGCCTCAAAAAGCCCAGGTCCGAGGGAACCGTCAACGTGAGTGCCCCTTCCACCGTGCGCTGGTCCCTCACCGTCGGCCAGTACAACCATCCGCACAGCACCCTTCGGGGACAAGCCCCGGGGATGCTGCTCGCTGCTGCACAACAGCGGCCTGCGAAAGGGCTTCAGCACGGGCGTGTTCCTCCCGGCCAGAACCCGGCCCGAGCACTGAGAGCACGACCAGGCCGTGTCCGAGCAGATGCGGCGGCAAGATGCTCTCTTGCTTCCGCCGATGACGCGACTGGCTCCGGTCGCCGTCCGGTTGCCGGCAGGAAGTGGAGTACGTGCCGGTGCCCGAGGACGCCGCGAAGGCCTGACATCCCGCCGACGTCACCCACCGGGACGCCGATGTCGGCCGCCTGTTAGGGGAGGCGGGCCGTACGGAGCAGCCTGCTCGTCCGCCATCCATCACTCGATCAGTGTCGGCTGCCCTGTTTTACATGACCACGCTGTCCTGGCAAGAACCGCCATGGGACGGACTTTTCGGCGAAGCAGCGCAGCACACCGAGGCCGTGCCGCTCCTGACGGCGGCCCAGCATCCTCTGACGTAGCTGGCGTCGACGTGCGACCTGGGCAGGTCGCACTGGAGGAGCCAGTCTGACGGGGGCGGGCCGCATGCCCTCAGATCCCGCCGCCGCGCTGCGCGACACCACTGAGCTGAGCGTCCCTGGGGCTCGTGGGCGAAGGCAGGAGGGGCCAGCCCGTCGTGCGTCTCGTCGTGCTGGAGCCGGTCACCACCGTGGTATCCGGCCCCAGCCTGCGGTGGTAAGCGAGACGCGGCCCGCCAGCCGCCCGCCCCCGGAGTTGATCTACCCGGTACATCGACGGCCGCCGACGCTCTGGCCGTCCGCAGCTGCTGGAACGCCCGTCCATTCCCGTGTGCCCTGCGGTGGTAAAGCGCCGCCGCAGCCTGGTACGCCAGCGCGTGGTAAGCGGGCGGAAGGCGACCGGTCACGCGAGCGCGCCGTGACCGACGAGTACTCCGATCAATACCCCGCGCAAGTCACAAAAGCGTCCGGGCCTTCGGTAGCGTGGCCGCACAGCGCGTGCTGCGGTGCCTTATTGGCGGGGGTGTGGTGGCGGAATGCCGGGCCGAAGCGGCGGTTCTCTCACCGACTGTCGAGCACGAGCCCACGACGTGCTGAGGTTTTAATACTCCGGCGCCGTCACTGCACTGGAGCAGGAACGCGGCTGCCGTGGTCATCGCCAGCGAATAGCCGCACCACCAAAGACCGCGCACGGTTCAACTCGTCGGACATGATTGCTGCGCGCGCGTGATACTGCGAGCTGTCCAGGTCGAGATGTTCACAGTGCGCCGTTACTTGTGTTCCGGTCTTACGTAGCGCCCTGGCGACCATGGTGAGCATAAGGAGGGCGTCTCGAAGCTCCAGTTCCCGGTTGGTCAGCGTTGTCGCAAGTCTGTACAACTCGGTGTGTGGAGCAGCCAAGCTGATTTGCACGCGGGTGCTGAAGTCGTTCTTGCGGAGCCACTCCCTGAGGCGGCCAATCTGCCAAACCGCCTCCTGCAGTACCCCTACGATCTCGAGCACTTGCTCGTTTTGCTCTGCGAAGGCGCGGGTCAGAAAGGCACCCGACCCCAGCGCTGGGTCGTACAGCCCTCTTGCTTCCTCCACGACATCGGCATCGAAGTGAAGCTGGGGCTCTGAAAGCCGCAGGGGGATGCCTGCGGTGCAGGACGCGAAGATTGCGGCGCGGCCTGCGTCGAGGTCGGCGGCCCCATCGAGTCGGGCCAGAACCGCGTCGTCTACTGCCCCGAGCAGCTCGTCGAGCGCAGTGTCGCTGTTGGAGTACGTCACTGTCCACCTCCGTTTGCCAGGCCGAGCCGGTCCTTGAGCCTGGCTCGGGCACGGCTCAGGTTCTGCCGCACGGCTTCCGTGGTCATCCCTAGTTCGGCGCTGACCTCGCTTGCGGTGAAGCCGTCCAGGCTCCAGGCGAGCACTCTTCTTTGGGTGGGCGGAAGCGAAGCAAGCGCCGAGTAAACCCGCGCCTCCTCCTCCCGGAGTTCCACCGTACGCAAGGGGCATGGTCCGCTCGCTGGTACTTCAGGTGGTGCGCTGGTGAGCTCTTCCCGGCTGATGGGGGTGGCGCAGGTACAGGCAGAAAGCGACTTTGCGCAGCCAGGCTGCCGGATACACGATGTCGTTCCACTGCGGGAAGGCCTCAGTGAAAGCCCCCTGAGCAGCCTCCGCAGCTTCGTGTGTACCAGCCCCCTGCCGCATCAAGTGCCGGATAAGTCGGGTCAGATGCTGCTCGTAATAGCGGGCGAAATCCACACGGGCGACAGTGCCAGGGCTGCCCGTGCTGTGGGCAGTCACCGCGGGCGGACCGGCCAACGGCAAGGAGACCAGATCTATCTGTTCGGCTGGCAGAGCGGCCGACCTCTGAAAGCGTTGCGCTGCAACGGGGAAAGTCTCTGACTCAGCCATGAGCCGCCCCGGTGTTCGATCCGATCTCGATGCGTACCTCTTCGTCTGCACGCCGTTCGAAGAGCACGCTTCCGGGTGGCAGCGCACGAATCCGATCACTGGCGCCTGCTGACGCAAGCGGGCAAGTTGCACCTGGGTGCGACTGCTAATCCAGCGATACAGCAACCGAACCACCAGCAAGCCAGCGAGGCCTGCCACACCGATGGCTGTCTCCGGCACATCAACCCCCTTGGTAGCCACGGTGCGGATGCGCCCCGCGGTCATCAGGGAGTGCAACTGACCGCCTCATCTGTGACATCTGCAGAGTGTGACGTGCGGCACAGATCGCACTTGTGCCGCGTCGTTGCTCAAGATATCGACCGCTTGCACGCAACGCCCCGAGCGATCTTCTTCGCGCCGGGCGCTCCATCGGCGTGCTCGGGCGGTCCGCGTCGCGGTTCTCTTCCAGCCGGGGGCACGTCGGCGGGAGGCTGGGGTGATGGCGGGCAGGAGGACGCGCACGCGCCGTTGTGTGCAGTGCGGCGTGCTGTTGCCGAAGGACGCGGGGCCGAACCGGCGGTTCTGCGATGCGAGGTGCCGCGGCCGGCACTGGCGGCGCGTGCGGCGGTACGAGGAGATCTACCGGCGCGCCTTTAAAGGGCTGGGGGTCATCCGGGGTGAGACCCTGTGGGCCCATGGCCGGTGCCCGCTCTGCGGCCTGACCGTGTCGCTGCGCAAGCGCACCGATGCGGTGTACTGCTCGCCGAAGTGCCGGACACGGGCGTGGCGTCTGCGCCAGGAGGACCTTAGCGAGCCCGGGTGACGCATCCGAACGGCCGTTGCGGCAGGCGTCACCGCGTGACGGCTAACCGGCACGATGGATCACACGCATCCGCGCGGCCTGGCCCCTGGGCGCGCGGCGGATCCCGGCTCGCTGCGGGGACGGCTGCGGGTGATGCTGGGGGTATGGGACGAGAGACTCCGATGGACTGGGAAGCTGCCGACCGCATCGCGGAGGCGGGCGCGCGAGACCCGCACAGCGATACGGCCGTCTCGGGGTTCGATGACCGGGCGGCTGCCGCGGCCGCCACGAACGACCCGCGGAATGACGACCAGGACGACGACCTCGACGACGAGTAGGACCCGGCCGCAAGACGCCGCTCGGCGCCTTGGTATCAGCCGGGCCCTGCCGTCTCGCGGCTGGGTCGCGCTCTAGGTCGCGCCCTGGGTCGCGCCCTGGGTCGCGCCCTGGGTCGCGCCCTGGGTCGCGTCCTGGGTCGCATCGGCTGGTGCCGTACGCGAGCCGTCCGCAGGTGCGCTGACCTGGGAGACAAGGGGTGCGCGCGAAGCGTCTCGGCGCGCCGACTACTTACCTGGGAAGCCCCGCCCGCGGCGGCCGGGCCGGGCAGACGTCACCGGGCGGCTCACCGGCCTTCGACCGTGACGACCGCTGAAGTAGGCGCTGTGACGCAGGCCACGCTTGGTACGGGCCTTACGGCTCGTCGGCGTGCCGGAAGGCTGGCTGCATGCATCGTTGCCAGGTCATCGCCTGCCCAGCACCCGCCGTCTACACCACCCACCGCCGCCSGAAGGGTGCTCTCGCCTGGCAGATCCACACCTGCGCCCGTCACCGGCGTTTGGTCGACTGGTCGGTCCCGGGCAAGCC